>JBGOVH010000419.1:0-3726 GCA_041478005.1 Terriglobia bacterium
CCACCCCAGTGGCGCTGCGCGCCACATCCCCTCCTCAGCTGAGGAGGGGAGTTTTCCTGGAATCCTCAAGTTTTGCGACAGAAACTAGATAGCGCCTATGGACTGATGCATTGTCTCGACAGGCATTTCCCCCTATACTGGAGCTGTAATTGATCGCGTCGCTAAATCTGGGATTGAAGAAAAAAGATGAAGAGATTCTTGAGTTTCACGGGCGTATTATCCGTTCTGCTCTTTTTTGTGAGCCTGGCTCAGAATCATGACCAACAACCGCAAAGACCCAACCGGCGCCCAATTCCGAGTCTCAATATCCGGACTGAATCCCTGCCGATTCAGGGGAGTCCAACAAACGAGTATACTTTTGCCAGACTGATCTACAGCGGTGGGTATGGGTGGCGATACGGAGCCTGGGCCACAGACTCTCCCAAGGCCGATGTCACTTTTATTGCAGGCATCAAACGTCTAACTAATCTGGATGTACGTGAGAGTCCTTTCTTCATCCCTCTGAGTTCCAAAGAGATTTTCAAATATCCATTTCTTTACGCTGTGGAGGTCGGCTATCTGGAGCTGTCGCGAGAAGAGGCTGACATTCTCCGAGAGTACCTTCTACGCGGCGGGTTCTTTGTCGTGGATGATTTTCACGGGACCCGGGAGTGGGCCAATTTTGAAGAGCAAATTCGCAAGGTTTTTCCTGACTGCAAGATCGAAGAGATTCCTGTCACCCATCCTATTTTTCACTGTTTCTTTGATATCAATGCACTCATTCAGGTTCCTGGCGCCCAGATGCTTTACTCCGGCCGCACCTATGAAAAAGATGGTTATAACCCTTATTATCGCGGGATCTTTGATGAATCCGGGCGGCTGATGGTCATGATCAATTTTAATTCAGACCTTGGAGATGCGTGGGAATGGGCCGATGTCCCCTACTACCCCGAAAAGTACGCTTCGGAGGCCTATCGCCTGGGAATCAACTACATCATTTATTCCATGACGCACTGAAAGACACCGGGGAAGAGGGTAAAAGGCGAAAGGGGACCTTTTCACCTTTTCCCCGTTTTCCCCGTTCCCCGTTTTCCCCTGAAGTTGTGAAAAAATTGGGAGCGTCGTAGGGAACGGACGCTGTTCCGTTCCTTGTTGAGTGGCGAAACCATTTGAAATCAGTGCTCCGTAGCACCGGGGAACGCTACGGCGAGCGTTCCCTACCGCCGATTCAGCAATTTTTTCACACCTTCCCTTGGACAATGGAATCCGTTTTTCAGTTCCTGTTTAAGTACAGACTCTTTCTCTTTCAAAAAGGTCATTTGACTTTTGAAAGTTCGCTCTCTCCCTGGAGCATGCTGCTTCTCGGCCTGGGGGTTGTTTCCTATTCTACCTTTCTTTACTTCAGCCCATCGGTTTCCAAGGCCCAACGGACCTTGCGCCGGGGCATCCTTGTCACAGCTCGGGTTTTGATCTTCCTGCTCATCCTGTTTGCTCTACTCCGTCCAGCACTGCATGTTTCCACGCTTTTGCCTCGCCAGCATATGGCAGTTCTTTTGATCGACAACTCAAAGAGCATGAGTATCCCCGATGCTGGAGTCCAAACTCGAATCGACGCGGTTAAGCATCTTTTAGATACGAGTCAATCAAGTTTTCTGCCCGACTTGGAAAAGAGATTTCGCATTCAGCTCTGCACATTTTCTCGCGGAGCCAAGAAACTTGACAGTCTGGAAGGACTGCAAGCCGAAGGCACAGGGACAAGCCTGGAAGCCGCGCTCGAAGACATTCTGCGGGAATTTGAGAGCTTCCCGCTGGCCGGTCTGATTATTCTTACAGATGGTGCGGATAACCTATCCAAGAACCTGCAGCCAGTTCTCGGCAGATATCAAGCGCATAACATTCCTATTCATGTCGTCGCCGTCGGGGAACCTGAGATCAAGAAAGACATTGAAGTGATGCAAGCTAGCGCTCCTCAAAAAATACTGCCTGGATCGATAACGACGGCGACTGTTTCCTTGAAAAACCATGGCTACTCCGGGGAGAACGTTGTTTTGGAAGTGAGGGAGGAAGGCAAGCTGGTTCACTCTAAAGCCGTGACCCTAGCGCGCAACAATGAAGCTCAAACCGTGGAAATCAATATTGCTCCCAAGGGGAAGGGGCTCAAGAGTTACACCGTTTCAGTGCCTCCCCAGGCTAATGAGACATTGATTCTCAATAATTCCCAAAATCTCGTGATAAACGTTGAGGACACTAAACCAAAGATTCTTTACCTGGAGGGGACGCCGCGATGGGAATTCAAGTTCATACGTGAGGCTCTTCAACCGGACAAGAATATTCAGCTCATGTCCTTGTTGCGTACTTCGGGAAACAAGTTTTATCGACAGGGAGTCGAAAGTGAGGGCAACCTGGCAGCTGGCTTCCCAGTGTCGAAGGAAGAACTTTTTCAATACAAAGGTTTGATTCTAGGGAGTGTCGAGGCCTCATTCTTCAGCAGTGAGCAGCTTAAGATGGTGTCCGATTTCGTGAGCGAACGTGGTGGCGGTTTCCTCATGCTGGGGGGGAAACACTCCTTTGATGAAGGGAAATATGCGAACACCCCGATTGCTGATCTGCTGCCGGTCGTCTTAGGCCAAAGAGAGTCTGGAAAGTCTTTCGTAACGGAGCCAGTGAGGTTTCGGCTAACTCCCTATGGTAGGACACATCTGGTGACCCGGCTTTCCTTGGATGAAAATGAAAATGAGAAGCGCTGGAACTCACTCCCCTTACTAGGTGAATTCAATTGGATCTCTGCAGCCAAGCCAGGCGCTATCGTTCTGGCTTCCGGCTATGAAACGAAAGGGAACGTCATCTTACTGGCAGCCCATCGGTACGGGCGTGGCCGGGCAATGGCTTTCACCGCCGCCAATTCCTGGCTTTGGCAGATGGAGATGCCCCACACCGATGACTCGCATGAGATCTTCTGGAGACAGACTCTCCGCTGGCTGGTCGGCTCTGCACCTGACCCAGTGGAGTTAGAATTCGATCGTGGAGTGGTTGGAGCCGACGAACCTCTGCACTTAAGCGTCGAGGTGAATGACGACTCGTTCCACAAGGTTAACGATGCTGAGGTAATGACTGCGATCACGTCTCCAAATGGAAAAACTACTGATCTTCCGTTGCGGTGGATTGTCAAAAAAGACGGCGGATACTCGGGAGAATTCAAGCCTGCTGATCAGGGAACCTACCGCGTGCATGTGAGAGCCGTAAGGCAAGATAAAGAAGTCGGCAAGACGGAAGGTTTCTTTCTTGTTACTGATAATCACCTGGAGTTTTACAATGCCGGACAAAACAAGGACCTTTTGCGGCGTATCACTTCAGAAACTGGCGGACGGTATACGACTCTGGCCGGTGCTGGAAACCTGCCGGAGGAAATGACATATACAAACCGTCCGAATTCCCTTCCCCAACTATTACCCCTCTGGGACATGCCCGTCGTTTTCATGTCGCTTTGCCTTTTGCTGTTGCTGGAATGGGCAGGGAGAAGGAAGCAGGGACTGGCGTAGGAATTTTAGCGTTGTTGATTGGTAATGCGTAGGGTTATGAGGTTGGAATAACGCGCGGCGGAGCGCGCGTGCCACCCCAGGGGAGGTGGAGCGGGCGTTCCTGCGGACGCTTGGGTGCTCTCCGGGCGGCTTCTACACCCCCCGAAACTAAGAAGGTGTGAAAAAATTAATAACTGGGCGCAAAGAAGGTTTGTAGTGACGACTTTAG
>JBGOVH010000387.1:0-3961 GCA_041478005.1 Terriglobia bacterium
CACATATCAAGAAAAGATTCGGGAATTCATCTCCGCTTATGACTTCAATGCCGTCAGTTTCTATCCTTTCTTTCTAGGACTACACCATTACGACGAGTTCATCACGGCCTTGCGGTCCATCCGGCAACTGAGCGACAAGCCCATCGCCATTTCGGAGTCGGGACATCCCGCCGAAGCCATTGTCACCAAGACCTGGAATCTCAACATTCCGTCCAGTCCTGAAGAACAAAATGACTTCGTGAAGGCTTTACTCAGCCAGGCACAAGATGACCGCTATCTATTTGTAACTCAGTTTGCCAGTCGAGATTTCGATGAGCTCTGGAAGACATTCCCGGAAGAGGTCAAAGATCTGGGGCGCTTATGGCGCGATACAGGCCTGGTTGACGAAAACGACACAAAACGCCCGGCATTCCACACCTGGGCCGATGTGTTGGCGAAGAAGAGGTTTTGAGCCAGGGTAGGCAGCTGCCTACGAACTAACGAGATCACTCACAGAGCGGGTTGTACACCATCGATTTTCAAAAGAGTTTTTCATGCTACGACGGATGAAAATAATCGCCCCTCCTTGGACAAGGGGGGACTACAGGGGGATGGAGCTCGGAACCTCCGCAAACCTCCCCCCTGAAGGTGTGAAAAAATTCGTGATTGCGGAGGACGCCGCGTGAGGGCACGCGGCCTACAATGATATCAAAGATCTTGCGTATGCCTTGTAGGCCGGGTCCCCTGACCCGGCGCATTTTTTCACACCTTCCCTCTCCCTTGGGGAGAGGGGTGGAGGCTTGAGAAGCCTCCACAAGGCCGGGTGAGGGGCCAGCGACCTACAGACCAATGGGGGGGTGTTTCACCGCAATTTGCAGGACTCGATAACTCTCGTCGTTCTTCACCTTGACCCTTTCACCTTTTTCCTGCCCTTCAGTTTTCCTCTTCTGTCTTATCCTTCTGTCTCCCAAGCGCTGCGATAATCCAGCTTGTCATCTCCTGCGCATGCCGGCAGATCTCCACTGGCACGGGGTCTTCGTTTATTGCGGCAACCGAACACGGCGGTGCACTGATCCAGGCGGTTCTTGTACGGACACCGACTTTGGGACAACTCATCGGCGTGACTCACCATGCTGGAAAATAACTCTGTAATCTGGTCCAGGCGCTTCTGATACTCCTCTCGGTCGATCTGTTGCATCTTGGGCTCACCTTTGGGAAGTTGCGGAGACACCCAGCAGACTTTTAGCAAGGTCCACACACGCCAGCGCATCCTTTCCGTAACCGTCAGCGCCCATATCATCAGCGAATTCCTGGGTTACGGGCGCTCCGCCGACCATAATCTTCACCTGGTCGCGAAGATCCGCGTCGATAAAGGCATCAATCGTCTTCCCCATGTTGGGCATTGTCGTGGTCAGAAGCGCCGACATCCCTAAAAGAGGCGCCCGATACTCTTCTACTGCTTCGATGAACCGGTCTGGTGACGTATCTACTCCAAGGTCAATCACTTCGAAACCCGAGCCGCGAAGCATCATGATGCAAAGGTTTTTGCCAATGTCATGCAGGTCTCCTTTGACAGTCCCCATGATGACTTTTCCCACCGGCTCAATACCCGCAGCAGACAAAATGGGTTCGATGTGCGCCATTCCGGCCTTCATCGCACGAGCACAAGCCAGCACTTCGGGAACAAAAATAAAGTTTTGGCGAAATTTGATCCCCACGATGCCCATCCCAGCAATGAGCCCGTAGTCCATGACTTCCAGGGCCTCGATGCCCGCTTCCAGAGCGTCCTTGGTCAATTGATTAACGGTTTCGTTGTCCCCGTCAATCAGTGCCGCGGCAATTGCCTGCATCGCAGGGCGAGCCTTAGCAAAAGTATTAATCGTTCGCTCCCGCTCATCAAGCCGTTCAATGAACTCCTTAATCTCCTGTCTGATAAACTCATTTTGGATATCTGAGATTTCCGCCATGGGGTCCTTTCGTACTGTAATTTGACCGCAGTGCCTTGGCCCTAACAACTGACAGGGGACTACCGACAACCAACAACTAACTAGTGCCCACTTCCTTCCCGCTCCCTTTGCCAATCCCGGACGGCTTTGGGGATTTCCTTGAGGTTCTCAATTTCTGTCTGCAATGGAATGGCACATTCAGGCCCTACAAGCTGTACGCCGGCCTCCAGGTTTTTATACACCTCCCTGCGAACCTCCTCAGGGCCTTTTGAAAATAATGTCTCCGGATTGTTGATATTGCCCACCAGCGAGATTCGATTCCGCATCACCCTCATTGACTCGGCAGGATCATTTTTGGAATCGTAATGGAAGGCCGCCATTCCGGTCTGAGCAATGTATTCCATGCGGTCCACCGTCTTCCCGCAAATGTGAAGAATCAGAGGAACTGGAAGCCTCTCGGCAAACTCGATGTGCAGATCACGGAGGTATCTTGCATAATACTCCCCGCTGACCAGGTCTCCGGTGGCATGGTCAGGAAGGGTCAAGGCGTCCGCCCCGGCCTCAATTTGAGCGAGGCCAAATTGCACGGTGGCCTCCTTCATCTTGTCAAGGCAGGCCTTCGTCTTTCCGGGATTGTCTAGCGACATGAGCAGAAAAGGCTCCACTCCAAAGCAGTGGTAACCCAGAGACCAGGGCCCCATGGTCTTTCCAATAATGGCCACCTCATCCCCATATTCTTTCCTGAGAATCCGGATGGCTTCCAACACGCAATAGGTATCACCATGCGTCAGGAGGTCCGGCGGGATTTTGATGTCTTCAACATCACCCCAGATCGGCTCTCGCATCTTTACTGTGGGCCAGTTGTCTTTCTGCTCCCATTGGATCTTGCACCCCAACGCAGAGGACTCTTGAATAATGCTAAAGACAGGCATAATACTGTCAAAGCCTAACTCCGTGTAGCTGGTGGCCGCCAGGCGGGCCATTAACTCAGGCACTCGATTCGCATCCGGGAACGGCGCATCCACTAAATCCATGAGTTCCACAGTGGCCACGGACGTCGGATTGCACACAGGGGTTCGATCCACAGGCTCTCGCCGCAAAGCTGCCAGCACGCGCTGGCGACTCGTCATTGAACGCACCGTTTGACCATTTGTTTCCATGGATGTTTCTCCTTCGCGACTATGTTGATTCGCTGATTTTCATCTTCGGCCTACTTCTGTGCACTGGGCGCCACCAGGATACCTCGTGTGGCCGACATTTCCTGCTCCCGAAGCACTGCACGCACATTCAGCGCACGAATCAGCAATAATCCGACCAGAGCATCGTGAGTTTGCCCGCATGAAAAGGCTACGTGATCGGAATTATCTGCTGTCGACTGCATCTCACCCAATTTGATGAGTCCCCCCACCACCGCCTCGATCCTGTTCGACTTTTCTTGTTCCGCGCCATCAGCTGTAAGCTGGTAAATTCCTCTCCCAAGACTGATTGCTGTGATATTTCGATTTGACTTCTTATCAAGAATACTCAAAGGACGCACTGTTACTGGATTCTTTAAGTCAAGCTTGCATGCCTCCAGAAACACCCGCCGGCAGGCTCGTTTGTGGTCCACTCCACAGGGAAAGCGCAACAGTCTTGGCACCCCTGAGACGAATTCCATCCCGCCCAGGATCGTCATAGCCTTGGCAATCGACTCCATTCGCTGCTCTGCGCCTTCCCTCCGGCTATAGGTATGAGCCAAGAACTCAACACACTGTTCCCGCCGTTGCAAGTAAAGACCGATCGCGATGTTGTGGAAGAACGGATCCATCGGGACCAGCTCAATCCGTCTGCCGATATCGGAAGTAAGACCCATGCACCCAACCTCAATGAAACAATAGTTGGAATCCCCGTCGTGTCAAACCACTTGACTCACCAAGTGCAGTCAGCTAAGCTAATGGTCTGACAATCAGATATGTTAAATCGAAAGTTGGATCAAGTAAAGCAGAAATGTTACCTTTATCATTGTTATCATTGCGCCTCGGTTACGGGGGATCGCA
>JBGOVH010000052.1:0-9840 GCA_041478005.1 Terriglobia bacterium
AAGCAGCCAACCGCGGCGCCCGTCTGGCTGGAGGGAAGACCATCGGTCTCAATATCAGCCTTCCCTTTGAACAAGACCCCAATACTTACATCTCACAGGGACTGAGTTTTGAGTTTCACTACTTCTTCATGAGGAAGTATTGGTTTGCTTACCTTGCAAAAGCACTGATCGTTTTCCCGGGAGGTTTCGGCACACTAGACGAACTCATGGAGCTTCTAACTCTGGTCCAGACCCGCAAGATCAGCAAAAAGATGGTCATCCTCCTCTACGGAACGTCCTATTGGAAAGAAGTGCTGAACTTTGAAGCCCTGGTCCAGTGGGGAACCATCAGCCCCGAGGATCTCAACCTCTTTCAATATGCAGACACGCCTCAACAAGCCTTCAAGATCGTTCGAAAAGGGCTGGAAAAATACTATCTCAATCCGCAAGAAGAAACCTACAACGTAAGAGCTAGCAGGCGATCGACGAAAACGGATCTCTAGGCTCCGACCGTAACTCGACGGGGGTTCTGGTCGCCGTCCGGAGGGTGAACGCATGCGTTCACCCCACATTCAAGTGTTCAGTCCCCAGAGGCTTCGCCCTTGATATCCCCGCTCAAACATGCTGAATGCAAATTGAGTATTCGCGTTAAATCGCGGACGAGCCATTCCCCCTTCAGACGTACGTTACGATCCCAAAGACACAAAATATTGGCATTTGATTGATTCTGCCCACAAGATTTTGGGTTTACACTTCATAGGGATGAGTCTTATAATCGGGGCCAATTTTTGGAAAGGTTACTCATGCCAGCGTCACACGAAACAGTTTTGGTGCTTGATTTTGGAGCCCAATACTCTCAGCTTATTGCCAGACGGGTTCGAGAAGCCAGAGTCTATTGCGAGATCCTGCCATTCAATACTCCTCTCTCTGAAATCGAAAAACGTCATCCGAAAGGCATCATTCTTTCCGGAGGCCCCGACTCTGTTTATGGAACCGAGGCCCCACACTCTGAAACGGAGTTGTGCGAAGCACGAATTCCGCTTTTGGGGATTTGTTATGGTTTTCAGCTCCTTTCTCTGCAGCTTGGAGGGAAAGTGGAGCGCGCCCAAAAGCGAGAGTATGGATTGGCGGAATTGGACATTCGAAAGGAGAGCCTGCTTTTAAATGGCGTACCGGCAAGGTCAAAGGTATGGATGAGTCATGGAGATCATATTTCCGAGCTCCCTCCGGATTTTGAACTAATCGGCACATCCTCCAATTCACTGGCTGCAGCAGAGAATCGAGAGCGCAAGGTTTTCGGTTTGCAATTTCACCCCGAAGTGGCGCACACCGAACAAGGCAGGAAGATTCTGGAGAATTTTCTTTTTAGGGCTTGCGGCTGTAAAGGGGATTGGACGCCCGTTTCGTTCATCGAGGAATCCGT
This sequence comes from Terriglobia bacterium, assembly GCA_041478005.1. Classification (GTDB taxonomy): domain Bacteria; phylum Acidobacteriota; class Terriglobia; order Versatilivoradales; family Versatilivoraceae; genus JBGOVH01. The sequence goes on from JBGOVH010000052.1 coordinate 1,403, forward strand.
TAGTCGAATTCAAGAGCGGATTGGATCCGGAAAGGCCATCTGCGCCTTAAGTGGAGGCGTCGATTCAACTGTGGCCGCTGTACTGGTGGATAAAGCCATTGGGAAAAGCCTCACTTGTGTTTTCGTGAATAACGGCGTCCTGAGAAAAAACGAATTCCCCAAAGTCTTGGCAAACTTGAAAGATCGCTTGAAACTTCAAGTGGTCGGAGTGGACGCCAGCCGCCAGTTTTTGGACAGACTGGCTGGAGTGACTGATCCGGAGCGAAAGCGGAAGATCATCGGTAATGAATTCATTGCGGTCTTCGATGAAGAAGCGCGCAAGCTGGGGAAAGTTGATTTCCTGGTTCAGGGAACGCTTTATCCTGACGTTATCGAATCCGTTTCTGTCAAAGGCCCTTCGGCAACCATCAAATCACACCACAATGTGGGCGGCCTTCCCGAGAAAATGAACTTGAAGTTGGTTGAGCCATTGCGTGAGCTTTTTAAGGACGAGGTCCGCGCTATTGGAAAGGACCTGGGACTCAGCGACGAGATTCTGCAGCGTCAGCCATTTCCAGGACCCGGTCTGGCAGTTCGTATCCTGGGGGAGGTAACGCCCGAGCGGGTGCGTCTCTTGCAAGAGGCCGACGATGTGGTGGTTGCGGAGATTAAGAATGCAGGTTTGTACTCAAAAATCTGGCAGTCATTTGCAGTCTTATTGCCGGTCAAGAGCGTTGGTGTCATGGGGGACGAACGCTCTTACGACTACACCATTGCGATCCGGGCGGTTCACTCACAAGATGGCATGACGGCAGATTGGGTCAAGTTGCCGTATGAGGTCTTAGAGAAAATCTCAACTCGCCTGGTCAATGAGGTCAAGGGAATCAATCGCGTCGTCTATGACATCAGCTCCAAACCGCCCGCTACGATTGAGTGGGAGTAATCAAAGGCGAAGGGTCAAGGGGTAAGGGGAAAGGGTCAAGGAGTGAGAAGTGGCACGAGATGAGTCTTTCGAGAGCCTGTTGGTTTGGCAGAAGGCTATGGACCTCGTGGTCAAAACCTATCAACTTTGCCACCAAGGACCACTTTCCAAAGATTGGGGAATGCGCAACCAGATGCAAAGAGCAGTGGTTTCTATTCCAGCTAACATTGCAGAGGGGTATGAACGCAACAGCCGTAAGGAATATGTTCATTTCTTAACAATATCTAAAGGTTCTTCGGGTGAGCTGCGCTGCCTGTTAATGGTTGCTGAACGATTAGGTCTTATTGAAAGAGAAGTTGCCACAGACGCCATCAAAGATGCTATACAGGTGTCGAGAATGCTGAAAGGACTCATTGACTCTCTCAAAACCTAGGCGATTCTCGACTTAAGCCTTCCCGTCTTTACTTGACCCTTGACCCTTTTTCCTTGACCCTTTATTACCTTGTCCCTTTCGCCTACTAACTCCTATGGAAAACACAAAATTCGTTCACCTTCACCTTCACACCGACTACAGTCTTCTTGACGGAGCTTGCGAAGTCGAGACCGTCATGAACCGGATGGTCGATCTCAAAATGCCAGCGGCGGCCATCACTGACCACGGAAACCTTTTTGGCGCTGTCAGTTTTTATGAGGCAGCCAAAAAGAGGAACATCAAGCCCATCATCGGCTGCGAGGTTTATGTGGCCCGGGGAAGTCATACGGACCGAACCTCCACCGAAGGCGAAAAAGCCAACCACCACCTGGTGTTGCTTTGCGAAAACAACACCGGCTACAAGAACCTGGTTAAGCTCGTGTCACACGGTTATCTGCAAGGGTTTTATTACAAGCCCCGAATCGACAAAGAGCTTCTGGCCAAACACAGTGAAGGATTGATCTGTCTTTCGGCCTGTTTGAGTGGTGAGGTCTGTTCCAACCTGGCGCAGGATCACTATGGGGCCGCTCGCAAAGCTGCCGGAGATTATCTCGATATTTTTGGACGTGACAGGTTTTACGTTGAAATTCAGGACCAGGGACTTGAGGTTGAGCACCGCATTAATCCGGAACTGGTACGGCTTTCCAAGGAACTAGGGGTTCCCATGGTGGCCACCAATGACTGCCATTACGTGACTCAGCAGGATTCCCGCGCCCACGAAGTACTGCTCTGCATCCAGACCGGAAAAACCATGAGTGACAACAACCGCATGCGATTTTCCACAGATCAGTTTTATGTCAAGACCCAAGAGGAAATGGCTCATCTGTTTCGCGAACTACCGGACACGCTGAGCCGGACATTGGAAATTGCCGAGCGTTGTCACTTCCAGCTGGAGAAAGCCACCCAGCCTTTTCCTCATTTTGAAGTGCCCGCTAGCCACACATTGGATGATTATTTTGAGGAAGTAGTTTGGAAGGGTTACGAAGAGCGCCTTCCCTACCTCAGCAATATGCAGCGGCAGGGGCTGCTGCGAAATCCACTGGAGGCTTATCAAGAACGATTGAATCGTGAAATTAGCGTCATCAAACAGATGCGCTTTCCCGGCTACTTCCTGATTGTCTGGGACTTCGTTCGCTATGCCAGGCAAAACAGGATTCCCGTGGGACCTGGCCGGGGTTCAGCCGCAGGAAGCCTGGCCTCTTATTGCCTCAAGATTACGGATGTGGATCCCATGCAATACGGGCTGCTTTTCGAACGATTCCTCAACCCCGAACGGATATCCATGCCTGACATTGATATTGACTTCTGCACAAATCGTCGCGGTGAAGTGATTGACTACGTCACCCGAAAATATGGCCGGGAGAATGTATCGCAGATTATTACTTTTGGAACCATGGCGGCCAAGGCAGCCATTAAAGACGCCGGTCGTAGCATGGACATGCCGTATGCCGAAGTGGATCGAATTGCCAAACTCATTCCTACCGAATTGAATATCACACTGGAAAAGGCCTTGGCACAATCTGAGGGGCTGAGAGAATTGATTGCAAAGGACGAACGCGTCAAGGATCTATTTGATGTGGCCAAACGTCTAGAGGGAATGGCCCGTCACGCCTCAACCCACGCTGCCGGAGTGGTAATTTCGCCTGTCCCGCTGACGGATATTGTTCCGCTTTATAAGAGCAACAAAGACGAAATCACAACTCAGTTTTCCATGAACGATCTGGAAAAAATCGGTCTGCTCAAGATGGACTTCCTGGCGCTGACCACGCTGACGGTGCTGGATGAAGGCATCAAACTGGTTAAGGAAACTACCGGTGAAGCGGTTAATCTGGATCAATTGCCCATGAATGATGCCAAGACCTATGAGATTTTCTCAAAGGGCCTGGCCAACGGAATTTTCCAGTTTGAAAGCAGCGGGATGAAGGATATCTTGCGCCGTTTTAAACCGGAGAAACTGGAAGACCTCACCGCACTCAATGCTCTTTATCGCCCTGGCCCCATTGGGGGCGGCATGATCGATGATTTCATCAAACGCAAGCATGGCGAAAAACGCGTCATCTACGATCTTCCGGAATTAAAGGAGATCCTCCAGGAGACCTTGGGCGTGATTGTCTACCAGGAGCAGGTGCAGCAGATTGCCAATAAGCTTGCCGGCTACTCTCTGGGCGAAGGGGACATTTTGCGTCGCGCCATGGGAAAAAAGAAACCGGAAGAAATGGCCTCGCAGCGTGAGAAATTCATCGCTGGCGCTAAGGCCAAGGGACTTGAGGAGAAAAAAGTAGCCAAGATCTTTGACCTCATGGAGCAATTTGCGGGTTATGGGTTCAATAAGTCTCATTCGACTGCGTACGCGCTTCTGGCATATCAGACAGCATACCTGAAGGCACATTATCCGGTTTGCTTCATGTCCGCCTTGCTCACCAGCGAAATCAACAGCACGGACAAGATTGTGAAGTACATCATTGAATGTCGAGACATGGGTATTAAGATTCTGCCTCCCGATATCAACATAAGTCATCTGCATTTCACACCGGCGGGCAACGACATACGCTTTGGTCTGGCAGCGATCAAGAACGTGGGCAGCAACGCCATTAACTCTATCTTAGAGGCACGACAGAAGGTTGGAAGATTCAAGTCAATTTTCGAGTTCTGCGAAGATGCGGACTTGCGCGTGGTTAACAAGAGGGTCATTGAAAGCTTGATCAAAGCTGGCGCTATGGACTCGCTGGGACATCGGCGCTCCCAATTGTTTGCTGTCGTGGACCGGGCAATCGAAACCGCGCAGAAGGCACAACGAGACCGTGAATCCGGACAGCAAGGGCTGTTTATCTTGCCCGTCGCCGGATCTGACGATTTGCAGGGAGGTCTTTCAGACCAGGCATTGCCCAATACTCCAGAATGGCCGGAGTCCCAGCTTTTGTCGTACGAGAAAGAAACCCTGGGATTTTATATCACCGGCCATCCCCTATCGAAATTTGCTGCAGACCTGAAGGATTTTTCCACAGCCAATACCGAGTCGCTGGGTGAAATTGAATCCGGAAAAGAAATTTCGCTGGGAGGGATCGTCACCATCATGAAGAACCTCAAGACCAAAAAGGGTGACCGCATGGCCGTTGTGCAGCTCGAGGATTTGACCGGAGCAGTAGAGGCGGTAATCTTTCCCGACGCGTTTCAGCGCCATCAAAGTTTGCTAACCCCTGATGCAGCCCTCCTGGTGAAGGGTATCCTGGATGTTGAGGATTCGGGAAATCGAAAAATCCTGGTGAATGAGATTCAAAGCCTGGCAGGCATTCGCCAACGACTGGCAAAATCCGTAACCATCCGTGTTAATCTGGCTGGGATCCCTCCAAACGAAGTAGAGAAGTTGCAAACCGTGTTGGGCCAGCACCCAGGCGAAGCCGGCGTTGTCTTTCAACTTGAACAACCCAAAGCCTTTCTGGTAACCTTACGTCCTAACCAGTTTGTGAAGGTCCTGCCGAACGTGCAGTTTGTCCAGGAAGTGGAAAGCATTTGCGGGGTAGGCACGGTGATGTTTTAAGATTTCTATGCCAAATGACAATGAGGAAAATGAGCGGGAAGAAGTAGGTCACCTGGAACGACAGATCGAGGAATTCTCCAAGCTCGTCCCTAACGACACCACCGCCAAGGAACTGGAGCGATTGAGAAAGCGACTGGAGAAACTGCGCAAAGAAGTTTTCTCCAAGCTCACCCCTTGGCAAAAGGTGCAGCTCTCCAAGCATCCACAGCGTCCTTTCGTTCAGGATTTCATTGAACTGATTTTTGAAAATTTTGTCGAACTATTCGGAGACAGAAGATTTGGCGATGATCCAGCTATGGTCGGTGGAATGGCCAGCTTCCATGGCGAGCCTTGTATCGTCGTTGGCACGCAGAAAGGTCGTGATACCAAGCAAAAGTTATATCGCAATTTCGGCATGCCCAAGCCGGAAGGCTATCGGAAGGCAATAAGGTTGATGAAACTGGCTGAAAAGTTTTCCCGGCCCGTATTTACTTTCATCGATGTGGTTGGCGCTTACCCTGGAATCGAGGCGGAAGAACGCGGCCAAGCTGAGGCTATTGCCTACAACCTACGCGAGATGGCACGACTCAAGGTCCCTATTATTGTCACGATCACAGGCGAAGGAGGCAGCGGAGGAGCCTTGGGAATTGGAGTGGGCGATCGAGTCTTCATTCTTGAACATGCCTATTATTCAGTGATTTCACCAGAAGGTTGTGCGGCCATTCTTTGGAAAGACCAGTCCAAAAACGAGGCTGCTGCCAATGCATTGAAACTGACGTCTCAAGATCTGAAAAGCATGAATATTGTCGATGGAGTCATTGCGGAGCCGGAAGGGGGCGCGCACACGGACCATAAGCTGGCAGCTGCACTTGTGGATCAGCAACTGCAACAAACCCTGAAAGAGATGAAATCTGTCCCGATTGGAAAACTCATAGAGAATCGATACCGCAGATTCCGACTTTTGGGATCGTTCACAGAAGTCGACGCCGGCAGCAACACGGCATAGAAAATATTTACCCGCGCCGGTCGTCAGGCGTTTCCATCCCGGCCACGGATCACTCGCAACTGGCAACTTTCATGAAACTGAACATTAAGAAGCTAAGAACTTGTGCCCATTCTAAGGCCCTGGTCTCCTCAGATTTTCTTGGCCAAGACAGTGCCCACAGCAATAAGCGGATCTGTGACCATCCCGCAAAGAAAGTCCATTGGACTCTTGCGGCATGTGCTGACTGCGAAGTTTACGTGAATCGCAACAAGCCGCCCGAGTCAGAACCCTCCAAGAAAGAGCCCCGAGGCAGAAATCCTAAGGCCGGCTATTCATGACGACGCGAGTCTCAATCCGAAATCCTCTCGTTCCTTAACCTTCGCCGTAGCCGGTCGCCCCTCGGCTTTGAAGCGAACTCCGATCCCGATTCCGAAAAGGAACAACCTCGGGGACGGCGGCCATCCTTAGGACTTAGACACCTATCACCGGGGAAATACGCTACTCGCTCCCCAGATAGTCCAACAGCCCCAAGTCCTGGTATGAGAGGTATCGTCCCGCATCTAAAAGCTGGATGAAATCCTTGATCCGTTGCAACAAGGTTGCGCTTATGTAGCCAGGACGCCTCTCTGGATGAGGAAAACGAAAGTAGGCACGAATGATAAGACTTTGATCGGTGATCGGCAAGTGCTTGAGGTTTTCAGCATATTTTCCCAAGACCGCGTTTTGAATCAAATAGAATTCGACATTTGACACATAAAAGATCGAAACGGTTTCTCCCTTTTGCTTCAAGTACTCTCCAATGGCTCGCAAAGACTTGGGTCCAGCAAAATCTCCGACCACGGGAATGATCAGATTGCTGGCGTGCAATGTCTTTAGAAAGAGAAAATCCTCTTCCGAGTTGAGATAATTCCTCCACTTGCCTTCCAAGTCGGTTTCAAGCGCGATCTCCTGAAATGAAGGATAGAAGCTATAAGTGGGCCGCCCTTGAGTGCGAAAACGGATCTCGAATTGTTGCTCAAAAAACTCTCTGTAGATCTCCTGGATACTCTTCGCCTCAGTCGCCGTGAGCGGAAACTGAAACTTTATGCGTATTCGTTTCTCAATTTCAACCCAATGGGTTTGAAAGAGTGCGTTAGACGGGCCAATCTGCTCAAGCGTTGACAATAGGTCTTTAACGCTGGCCTGTTTTGAATAAGTGTATTTTCTGGGCAGCGGTTTGCAGAAAAGATAAGAGATATACTCCGCTCGGTTCCGGGATATATCGAAGAGGGCCTTGAATAGCAAGTGATACCACATATTTTGCTTGCGGATATCTAGCAAGATGGCCATGCGGGGGCGGGTTTTGGCAATGTAGGTAAAGTTCTGCTCCGGCCCGACGCCCAGGTAAACTCCATTGCCCGTCTTTAGTTTCTCAAGTTTTCCGACTACCTGCAGGTAGGAGGCTTCGTTGGAAACCAGGTTCTCCGAATCAAAGTATCCCGGTTCTTCGGATAAGCGCTGGATGAGTTTCGGAAACTCTTTGTTGGAGACTCGGAGCTCCCCTCCAGCAGCCCGGCTGATGAAGGGGCAGTGTATGATTAGGGAAAGCAGGATGAGGAGAGCAAGAGCCTTTGACTTCAATTGAATCATGAGGTCATTCAACTGATGAATGGAAAACCTAGGCAGCAGAGGATTACCCTCCCTGGCTACTAGAAGCTATTCCCTCCGTCGCTCTTTCCAAGCCTTAAGATACGGTGCTGCTTTGGGATTATCCTCATTCCATTTTGGCTCGACCGGGTTGTCCGCGATCATAATCAGGCCCAGAGCCGCCATGCGATTGATCTTTTCCATGTTGGCATAGTCGATCTTTTCCCAGCGATCATCCAGCCCGTGATAGTCGGGAACCATGAAAGCGGCACAGAGTGTGTGAGCGGGAACGCCAAGATCTGCTAAAGCTTGATTGTCGCTTCTCGGGAAGAACTCGTCGCTATTTCGGTCGTCTTTGCAGACCTGTATTCCAGTTAACTCGCCTGCCTTTTTGAAAATGGATCCGAGTTCCGAATAGTCAAATCCGGTTAGTGACGCCTTACCGGGCTGCGGTCCCTCGATGCTGTCAGTGCGCCCCATCACTTCCAGGTTGAGATGCGCCACCGTTTTTTCGACAGGAAATATCGGATGACGACCATAATACCTGGAACCCAATAACCCTTTCTCTTCCCCGAAGACGGTCATAAAGAGCAAGCTGCGCCTGGGCTTGGGTATGAGGCCAGCCAAGGCGGAGGCCAACTCGATAACCGAAACGGTTCCGCTACCGTCGTCATTGGCCCCGTTGTAAATCCGATCACCGTCGCCACCAGGTTTCATGCCAATATGATCATAATGGGCCGTAATCAAAATGCAGGTATCCTTGAGTATGGGGTCCGATCCACGCAGCAAGCCGACGATATTCCTCAGTCTAATAGGTTTTTCTGCCGGCGCGGGTAAATTCAGTGAGCATGAGGCAGAAGTGTCCCCCTCCGATAAGGTATCGTATAGCTTAACAATAGCAGGGTTGTGGACTGTGACTAAATACGGTCCTTCAGAC
>JBGOVH010000437.1:0-3560 GCA_041478005.1 Terriglobia bacterium
ATCCGGTCAGGATTCACAGCGGCGCCAGCCAGGACTTCGTTCAAGCGGGTCCTTAGTCGTTCCTGATATGACATAAGTGCTCCCTGCATTTGTTGCCCGATCCGTGTCACCTCACCATCAACGGAGTCAAGCCTCTTGAGAATTTCAGCCCTGAGAGTTTCTCCTTCAACTGTTTTCATTCGATCCAGGTCATGCAGGGCAATCTCTGTAGCTTCGGTAACTCCTTGACCGACGACCGCCTGGATTTCGGGTGATAGATTCGTACTCTCCGAATTCAATATCCCTGGAATTCTGAGGAGCTGAACCAAATCGACTTCACCCGACAAGGAAAAATCATTCTTCAGCTTCTCAATCGCAGTGAGGTAGGCTTGCAGAGTTGAGGTATTCAGAAAAAAAGCAATGTCTGGGTTTCTTTCAAGGGTCACTGCCAGATCAATTCTTCCACGTTTGATTTTGGATTGGATGAGCCGTCTGATCCTAAGCTCTAGACTGGCCAACTCGGACGGTAATCTAATGTGCGGATCCAGGAATCGATGGTTGACTGACCTAATCTCTACGGCACATGCAAAGCTCTCACCACTGTAGCGCCCCCTCCCAAAGCCAGTCATGCTCTTGATCATAGAGATATTTAGATTTCAGACGCCAGTTTGGGAAACTTCATATTCAGCTTCAAGCATCTCGCCGCTGCAGATGAGGGAGCAAGGCACCAAGCTATTGCCGAATGGAGGGTCCCTCTTCGCTGCTGGTGACTGTTTGACACTCTAAGATACCCAAGTGGAATCCACATCAGCGAACTGCAAATCGTGTAGTCTGCGATAGATTCCACTTTTGCCGACTAAGTCGGCGTGTGTCCCTGTCTCGCTAATCTGCCCTTGGTCAATCACAATGATTTTGTCCGCTTGGCGAATCGTTGAGAGGCGATGGGCGATGACAAAAACCGTGCGTCCTTGAATCAAATTCGAGAGGGCCTTCTGTACTAGAATCTCAGACTCGGAGTCGAGAGCTGAAGTGGCCTCGTCAAGGATGAGAATCGGGGAATTTTTCAGGAGGGCTCGGGCGATGGCGATGCGCTGACGCTGCCCGCCTGAAAGTTTCTGTCCGCGCTCACCGATCACTGAATGATATCCTTGAGGCAGTTGTCCAATGAATTCGTGAGCCAGAGCGGCTCTGGCGGCAGCAACCAACTCCTTCTCACTGACTTGATCGCGGCCATAACAGATATTGTTGCGGGCCGTATCGTTGAAGAGAATGGTCTCTTGACTAACCATGCCAATCAAGGAGCGCAATGAAGCCAATGTGAAGTCTCGAATGTCATGTCCGTCAAGTAGAATCTGCCCGTTGGTCGGATCAAAAAATCGAGGAATCAAGTTGATCAGTGTCGTTTTACCGGAACCGCTGGATCCCACCAAAGCGATGATTTCGCCTCGTTGTACCTTGAGGTTGACATTTCTTAATACGGGCAACCGGCTGTCAGTGTAATTGAAACTCACATCGCGGAATTCAATCTCTTTCTCAAAACAAGTGAGCCCCAAGGCGCCGGGTTTATCCACCACCTCCGGCTGTTCCATCATTAGCTCAAAAACCTTGCTGGATGAGCCCTTCGCCTGCTGAAAAGTATTGTAGATGCCGCTTAAGCGGCGCACAGGGTCATATAAACCGAGAAGTGCCGTCAAGAACACGCCAAACATGCCGGGCGTCATCAATCCTCTGGAAATGCGATTCTGCATGTAAAAGAGCAGGCAGGCAATAGTGAGAGCGCCGATGACTTCCATATAGGGAGACGCAATCGCTTGAGTGCGAATCCAGTTAAGATTAATCCTGGCCAGCCTGCGAGTAGCCTGCTTGAACTTGCCCAGTTCAAACTTCTCCATCCCGAAGGCTTTGACAATGCGATGACCCGTGATGGTCTCCTGCAAGATGTTTGAGATCTCTTCCATCTTGTCCTGACTCGACCGACTCGTTTTGTGAATCTTTCTTCCCAAGAATTTTGAAGGATAAATGATTAGGGGCGCCAGCAAAAAGGTGCCAAGTGCCAATCTCCAGTCGATGGCGAAAACCAGACAAAGGAAGACAAAAAAAGTGAGTCCTTGCTTGAGAGCATCAGCCACAGCAGTCGAACTGGCAAATTGGATTTTCTCAATATCGTTGGTTATTCGAGAGATCAGACGCCCGGTGGAATGGATATGAAAAAAACTCGAGGATTGGGTTAGGACTTTCTCGTAAAGCTCGTTTCTTAAGTCCATCACTATCGACTGGCCGAGGTAATTCAACAAATAAGTGGAAAAATATTCCGCCAGACCCTTCAGAAGGGTCGTGCTGACAATCATCAACCCGAGCAGTAAAGCGATTTCTTTGATGGGGAAAGGGTTGATCTGGTCAAGATAAATCTTGCCTTGCGAAAACGGAGGCCAAGTAAGCAGCTCAACTCGGGGAGGGGCTGCGGAGAAGACCAGTAAGTTATCAATGATGGGCCGAACCAGGAGGGCGCGCAACGCCTCAAAAATTGCCGTCACGCCCATGAGAAGAAAGGCCACAGCCAGGATTGGTAGATAGGGCTTTACGTAATGAAAAAGTCGCCAAGATCTCAGCATGCTCGTGATTCTCTCTGGCCTGAAAGCCATACCCACAACCGGACAAATTATCTATTTTTGGTCTAAAAGTCAAGGCGCGAAGTTAAGCGAATGTTTTTCTTGACAAAGAATTGAGCATGGGGTACTTTTGGCACTTTGCGAATCGGGCGGTTACGCACTCTGGTGAGGTTCTGTGTATGTCAACGTATTTCCCCAAGGTGGACGAGATTGATCGTAGGTGGTACGTGGTCGACGCCCAAGATCAAATCCTGGGAAGACTGGCTTCCCATGTGGCCAATCTTTTGTCAGGGAAGTTAAAGCCGACGTGGGTTCCTTTTATGGATATGGGCGATCATGTTATTATCATTAATGCAAACAAAGTAAAACTTACGGGAAAGAAATTAGACCAGAAAATCTACTACCGATATAGCGGATTTCCAGGCGGCATGAAGTCTGTTTCTGCCAGAGATTACAAAGCCAGGCGCGCGGACCGCATGGTCGAGCAAGCTGTTAAGGGAATGTTGCCCAAAAACAAATTAGGCAGAGGCATGGCTTCAAAGTTGAAGGTATACGCAGGGGACACTCACCCGCATAGCGCCCAGCAGCCCATTGCCTCTGCCATTAGTTGAATTTTTTTTGTGGAGGAATTAAGTGTGGCGGTATCCATTCAATATTACGGCACCGGCCGAAGAAAGTCTTCGACAGCCAGAGTTTATTTGAGGCCAGGCAACGGGAAATTCATTGTTAACAAGCGGGAGCTTGAAAGTTATTTTAAGAACCAAACTCACCGCATGGTGATTAAGCAGCCCTTCCTGCTCACAGAAACCGCAGACAAATTTGACATCCTCGTGAATGTGGATGGTGGTGGCGTCTCGGGACAGGCTGGCGCTGTTCGCCTCGGAATTGCTCGAGCCCTTCTTGAATACAATCTGGAACTCCGGAAGAAGCTCAAAAAGGGCGGTTTTCTTGTGCGAGATTCCAGAATTAAGG
>JBGOVH010000457.1:0-3441 GCA_041478005.1 Terriglobia bacterium
CTGACACCCGACGATTCCCCCTACATCTTGCGTGACGTCGGCATCGAGGAGATCTTTGCCATGGATATTCAGTTTTGAATTTACTCATGGGTTGAAAGTAGTAGGTGGAGAATGGCAATCCTGCGGTTGACCAAACCCAATCGTAATTGTTTAGCGGAGTGGCAGGAGCTTCAATGGGTTTTGGAGTGCGGTAGCTTGCTACCTCTTTTCAGCAGCGAGTTGCTCGCGCCAGCTTGCTGGCGCCTGGAGTTTGGACATTCTCGAAGTGGTATCCTGGCCCTATATGGAGTGCGCCGGCAGAGCGCAGCGGCGACGGCGCTTTGGCTTCGCTCGGCAACAGACGCTCTGGATGAGGTTTCCTGCGTTAACCACCCGATCCAAAGCGGCGTCGCGCTTCGCTTGCCGCCGCACTCCAAAAGGCGTTTTCGATCCAGGGACAGGCTTCGGTTGACTCGAAACCGGGATGCCTGAACGAAGCGCCTGATTGCTGCTTCCGTGTCCTGATAGTGCCTTTCGGCGGGCGATTGTGTGCCCATCGAGTGCGGCAAAATGTCCAATCTCCAGACCCCCGCGCTCCAGCGCGGGGGTAATATGACTGGGTGATCATAAGCTCTCGCTTTGTGAATCCGGGTCAGTGAAATGTTGATTTTTTGCAATTAAGATATGGTTTTTTTCAAAACGAAGTTATTTTCGAAGGCTGAAACTGCTGAAAAAAGAAGGAACAGACGGATTTGCTACCGATGTCCGGTGGACTTTGCAGTCGGTCATGAAAAATTTGAACGCTTTTCCAGAACATTGAGCCGCGGTGGGCTTTACATTGCAACTCCATATGATTTCCCGCCAAAGACCATCATTCACATGAGAATTGCAATCGGAAACAACGGGAAATCTATCCCCGCACAGGGAAGTGTCATTTACAATATTTCGGGGCAAGGGATAGGAGTGAAATTTCTCCAAATCCGCCCCGAGGATCAGCGAAAGCTTGAAGCCATTGTGGAGAAGAGCTGGTGGCAGGAAGTTTAGGTAGCTGTTGGTTGTAAGTTGTTGGTTGTCTAGACTCCTCTGAAAATCCGAAATATATTGTAGGGTGTGTTAGCCGAATTTTGGCGTAACACACCGACCCGGACGGTGTGTTACGGCCAAAAGCGCCTAACCCACCCTGGAATCTGTCAGTATTCAATCTCAGACTCAGAGAGCCGATCTGAATTCAAATGGACGCCAGCATGTCCATTAACTTGAATATCGAAGAAGGCCGGTGAAATCCAGTTTCCCTTACTTCCAACAAATCTGGATCCCGAGAAACTTCCCCTTCCTACGAATTAATTTCTTTAATCTTTTCTCCTTTGACGAGGATCTCTACCGGCTCAGCCAATCCTAAAATTCTCCCTTTGACTTTAAGTGTCATCTCTGCCGCACTCTGCAAGCTTATCGAGGAAATATCGCTTGACGAAGCAAGACGATTGGGGTAATTTCTAGATCGTAGATTGTAGTCTAACTTGTTGTATTTAAGAATTGTGAATTTTTGGACTTAGTTTTAGCATTTCTGTCTCTGAGTGAACAGCTTTTTGTATTGGGTCAATCCGAGTGGGTTTAGCTCTTTCTAAATGTTAATGTACCGAGAATCTTAGCTCCCGGTTTTCTGCTAGCTATTTCTGACAACGGGGAGCTTTCGACAAGGAGCGGCTGCCATGAAAGACTCCGAATTTGTCAAAGCTCTCAAGGACTTAAATCTCCGCTACCCAGAAGGAGAAATCACCAACTATTTCCCCGACAAAGGTTATGGATTCATCACCAACGAAAAGGGTGAAAAAATTTTTTTCTTTCTGCCTGAGGTTGATACGATGGGATGTCGAGTTGAACAGATTCGCAAAGGAATTCGAGTCGGTTACGACGTGTCACTGACTTCGAAAGGGCGGCGGATCTCAAGACTCAAGGTGCTCGGATAACTTCTTGTCAACTATGAAGGATCATTTTTGCTTTTTCAAGGTCGGGTGGGTCCAGGTCTGTTAGGGTTTTGCCATGGTGATTGTCTGTCCTTGATTGAAAAGTTGACCTCCCTTAACCATGCCACCATCATGAACTGAACAAGACATGATGGTGGTTTTTCTGTCTCTGGTTACAAGATTGATCCCATTTAGTGCTGTGGTTTCAGATCTGACTTTACAGCTCCTTGCTTCGCCAGTTCTTTCCATTTCCCTCAAAGACGCACTGAAATCGTGAAAAATTATTTCCCTTTGCTCCTAATGTTCGCAGTTTGCGGTGTGACCGTTTGGGCAATAATATTCTTGAGTAGTCTTCTAGGCCCCAAGAAACCCAGTAGAGTCAAGAGTTCGCCCTTTGAATGTGGTTTTTCGCCCTTCCAGCTTCCCACCGACCGATTCTTCGTTCGATTTTATTTGATCGCCATGTTGTTTATCCTTTTCGACATTGAGGTAGTCTTCTTGTTTCCCTGGGCGGTTGTATTTAAAGACCTCGGATCGGCTGGTTTCGTGGGAATGCTCATCTTTGTTTTAGTCCTGGGAGCCGGCTATGTATACGCCTGGAGAAAAGGCGCGTTTCAATGGGAGTAGTTTCAGACGTCTGAAACTACCGCCCTCATTTTATGACAATTTCGAAGATACAGCCTAAGTTAGACGGCTTAGTCGACATTGTAAAGGATGAGGAAGCAGTTCTCATTCTAATGCATGACAACCCGGATCCAGATGCGATTGCCAGCGCTGTCGGCCTGCAATACCTTCTTCAAAATCTAGCCAAGAAGTCATCAATCATAGCCTATTCTGGGATTGTGGGAAGGGCCGAAAACCGAGCCATGCTCAAATATCTGGGGATTAAGATGTGCTCGTTGTCTAGAATTTCTTTGGAGCAATACCCCAGCGTAGCTCTGGTGGACACACAACCCATGACGGGAAACAACTCCCTTCCGGCCTCCATATCGCCCGCCATCGTGTTTGACCATCACCCCTTCAGGCCCGCCAGCAGGAAGGCGCCCTTTCGCGAGATCAAGCCGAAGTACAACGTCACGGCTTCCATTATCACGGAGTACTTGATTGCCTCAAAGCTGGAACTGGAGACGATCCTGGCCACCGCCCTCTTTTACGCCATCAAGAGTGAGACGGAGGGACTGGGTCGAGAAGTGGGAAAGGTTGAGGCCAGGTTAAGACATTATCTCTACCCCTATGTTGACCAAAAGCTTCTGTCAAACATCGAAAATGCCCGTGTGAGCCGGGAATACTTTCAGATTATCCACTCAGCTTTGGAAAACAGTGTCATCCATGACGACGTGGTCATTGCCAACATTGACAATATTAGCACCCCTGACATTGTGGCTGAGGTGGCAGACGTGTTGATGCGCCTGGAAAAGATCAAATGGAGTTTCTGTGTTGGAACTTACAATGGTGACGTTTTGATCTCGGCCAGAACCATCGACCGTGGGAATGACGC
>JBGOVH010000600.1:0-2570 GCA_041478005.1 Terriglobia bacterium
AGGGCAGTTGCTTGAAGATTACAAGAAACCTATGAGCATGATCAAGAGAAACGTGGAGAACCAATAAATGCAGGATGCCTTAGCCGCCTTTGACGTAACGCATCATTGCAGTGGACACACGAAATGCCCCTTAGACGCGCGATCAGGAGGTATCTTTCAATCATGAATATTACCACGATAAGCCTGTTGGCTTTACTTTTCGCCTTCCCGCTTGTCGCTCAGGCCGCGGAAGATGTGAATTTTCTCACTGACTTGGTTGACTTCCAAAACATTCGAGGTATGTTGCCCGCCTATCTGAAGAAGAGGGCAGGAGACTTGTTGCTCGAGCGGCGGGAAAAGGTCGCCCATTGGTCTACCAGCCAGGAGGTTAACTCGCGCAAAGCGTACCTGAGAGAGCGGATGATCAAGGCGCTTGGCGGGTTCCCTGAGCGCACACCCCTAAACGCTCGAGTTGTGGGAGTGCTCGAGAGAGAAGACTTCAAGATCGAGAAAATCATCTTTGAGAGCCAACCGAAGTTTTTCGTGACGGCCAATATTTATCTACCCAAGAGAGGGAATCCTCCTTACCCGGGAATTTTGTTTCCTCTTGGCCACGAACGCGGCGCGAAAGCTCATGAAACCTGGCAGCAGCTCCTGGTCTCACTTGCCCGAAAGGGGTTTGTGTCACTTGCATGGGACACGCTGGGGCAGGGCGAACGAGTCCAGCTCTATGACCATGAACTAAGAGAGCCGAAGCTTGCGGGATCCACCACCGAGCACACGATGCTGGGAGTCCAGTGTCTCCTCGTTGGCGACAACGTGGCGCGCTACACGATTTGGGACGGGATTCGGGCGCTTGACTACTTGGTTTCAAGGAAGGAGGTCGATGCGACGCGCATTGCCTGCACCGGGAATTCTGGCGGAGGCACGCATACCGCTTACCTTTCGGCCTTGGATGATCGTATTCAAGTTGCGGTCCCTTCCTGCTATTTGACCTCATGGGGGAGGTTGTTGGAAACCATCGGGCCGCAAGATGCGGAACAGTGTATTCCACCATGGATATCGGATGGTTTGGATCATGCCGATTTTGTTTATGCCTTTGCGCCAAAACCTTACTTGATTCTTTCGGCCATTCGAGATTTCTTCTCAATCCAAGGCGCCCGAGAGACTTACCAGGAGGCACAACAGGTCTATAAGCTGCTGGGCTCACAAGACAAGTTGAAAATGTTCGAGGCAGATGACGGTCACGGGTACAGCAAGCCACGGCGATTGGAGGCTTATCAATGGTTCAGTCGTTGGTTAAAGGGAACAGAAGACCGGGAGGCGGAGACTCCTGTGGAGGCAGAAACGGAAGAAACCCTCTATTGCACAGACTCTGGACAGGTGGTCACTTCTCTTGGCGGCGAAACTGTGTCGTCTTTGAACAAGCAAAGATTAGATCGGGTACGAAAAAAGCGTCCGGCGCTCACCAGCCTGGAGAATCTTAAGTTATACCGGGAAGAGATAATCAATGAGGCCGCCCGACTAAGCCATTTCGAAATTTCGAGGGGGAACCCTGGGAACACTTCCCTGAGGGTTCGGATTTACGGGGAGAAGAGCACCGGAGATTACAGAATGGAGAAGCTCACTTACGAAAGTGAGTCGGGAATTCTTGTGCCGGCGTTATTGTTTGTACCAAAGGCTGGGGGCGAAAGGAAGGCGGCCCTGTTGTATGTTCATGGAAAAGGCAAATCGGCTGAAGCCGCTTCGGGTGGCGAAATCGAACAATTTGTCAAAGCAGGATTTGTCGTTCTGGCTATTGACACAAGAGGAACCGGAGAAACCCGTGCCGCACAGAACCCTGAGCAGGCTAATGAGATGGTTCGCTACTTTGGCGACTATGATAGCGCCATGACTGCGCTGCTCATTGGAAGACCGCTGGTAGGAATGCGCGCCCTGGATATCCATCGTGGCGTAGATTTGTTGGAGTCCAGGTCTGAGGTGGATCATGAGCGAATTCTTGCGTTCGGCAAAGAAGGCGGGGCCCCAGCGTTACTCTATGCTGCCTCATCCGATCACCGGATTAAGCAGACTGCTTTCGAGGGCATGCTGGTATCCTACGAATCGGTGGTCAACACCCAGATTCACCGAGGGGTCTTCGAAAGTGTCGTTCCCGGCGCGCTAAAGTCTTTCGATTTTCCCGATTTGATAGCCAGTTTGGCTCCAAGAGACGTTTGGATTGTGAACCCGGTGGATGCCATGGGGCATCGTGTCAGCATACAGGAGATCCAGATACAGTACGCGCGCGCTTTGGATGCCTACGGGTTGACAGGAGCCAAAGACTCGCTTTACGTTCGTGAACGCAAAGCAGAGGAAGGAGTATTCACAGTTTATCGAGAAATGCTGGCTGTCGTGTCGCGAGAGAAGTAATGGTCTGGATGATCCACCGCCAAGACGTTAAGGACGCCAGAAAAGATTATGGGTGATTGAGTTCTATGGTCCGGTGTGAAGTCACAAGAAGGTCTAACGGCCGACCAGGCAAAGCGGAGAAAGCCCTGTGCCTTCCCCAGAACCCAGATGGCCACAGGTTTCAAAAAGATCATTCAAAAAGG
>JBGOVH010000181.1:0-5727 GCA_041478005.1 Terriglobia bacterium
CGTGAAAGAGTGGAAGTATTGCTGTGATTTTAATGAGCGCTGTAAAGATGTCGGTTACTTGCTGGCCTTTCTTGAAGAAGTAAAGAAACAGGCGCCCGCGGTTCTTGGGAGATTACAGTACATTGAGCAGCCCACCGCGCGAGATCTGAAATCCAATTTGAGCAATGACATGCATGAAGCGGCAAGAATCGTGCCTGTTGTTATTGACGAGTCTTTAGTGGATCTTGAGAGTTTTCATCTGTCTCGTCGTCTGGGGTATAGCGGCGTAGCTTTGAAAGTCTGCAAAGGCCAAACTCATGCTCTTTTAATGGCCGCAGCAGCGCAAAAGTATAAGTCATTCTTGTGTGTTCAGGACCTTACCTGCCCTGGAGCCTCCCTGGTTCACTCGGCTGGATTAGCATCTCATATCCCGGGGGTCTCAACCATTGAAGCCAATAGCCGCGAGTATGTGCCTTCTGCCAACCAAAAATGGAAGGATAAGTTTCCAAGCCTATTCAAGATACGCAATGGGCAATTGGGGACGGCGGGGCTCACGGGGCCAGGGTTAGGCGTGGTGTGACATAATTCAGGCTTAGAATTTCCGTACCAATTTCAATATAGCCGAATCAACTACTCCACTTTGCAATTTTACTTACGTATTTTCACAATCATGGTGACTGTTTTTCTCTTCTCATTAAACGCCGCTCTTCAGCGCGGGGTTAATGAAAACTCGTTGTTGTCAAGAGATTCGTTACCGGATTTCTGAAATCGAGCACTAAGCATCTTGGCCGTCTTTTGAGCGAGTCTGGAAATGAAGATCGTCAACATAGCTATGTTAGGTTCTGGATTTGTGGCAGATTTTTACATGCAAGGCCTGGCAAACGTGAATGGTCAGCATGTGGCCCTCAATTACTCCCGCTCGCGCAAACGGGCAGGGGAGTTTTCCCGTCGCTGGAGTATTCCCCACTTTTCAACTGACCTTAAAAATATTGTGGAGCGCACGGATATCGATCTCTATTTCATTGCGCTTCCCAACGAGGCGCATCTGCCAATGGCTCTAGCCTTGGCGAAGGCGAGGAAAAATCAGGTGTGCACCAAGCCCCTCGGCCGAAACTCCCGTGAAGCTAAAGTGATGCTGAATGCGGCCAAAAGGTCAGGAGCTCTCCATGGCTACGCTGAAACGGAAGTCTTTGCTCCTGCTGTTGTACACGCCCGAAAAACCATCGAAGTTGGAGGCATCGGCAGGGTCCTTTGGGTGCGCTCCAGAGAGTCTCACAGCGGGCCACACAGCGAGCATTTCTGGGACATTAATAAAACCGGTGGCGGCGCCATGCATGACCTGGGATGTCATTGTATTGAAGCCGCGCGATATTTCTTTGGGAAAGAGGACCCTGTCGTTGAAGTCATGGCCTGGGGTGAGACCTTCGTTCATCGCAAAAAAACGAAGGGAGAGGACAATGCACTGCTCGTGCTGCGATTTTCCAGGGGCGGCATCGCCCACTGCGAGCTTTCGTGGACAACACTCGGGGGTCTTGACTTGAGGAATGAAATTCACGGGAGCAAAGGGTCCATTTTTACCGACGTCACTCGCCAAACGCCTATTGTTTCCTTTACCCGAAAGCCGGCAGGCTACGTGATTGAGAAAGCCGACATCGATTTTGGGTGGACACGCCCCCTCCCTGAGGAAGCCTTTGCTTATGGATACCAGGCCGAGATGAAGCATTTTGTGGATTGCGTTAGAAAGGGAACGGTCCCGCGCGAAACCTATGAGGATGGCTACATTGTTAATTGTATCCTCGAAGCGGGTTACCAGTCGATGCGGAAGCGAAAATGGGTGCGTGTGAAGACACTTTGACTCAGTATTCGGAAATTAATAATTTTGGTGGTTCAGTCTTTTTGGCCTCACTCGGCGTCCTAATTGTTGAGCATTCTCTCTCCTGCAGCCTGAGCCTGTTTAGAGGTTCAGGCTGCTCCTTTTCCCGCAAGCTCCTGGTTGAGCCTCTTCAGCGATAGTACGCAGCCCGTTTTTCTTCTACTGGAAGCCATCCATAGGCTGTCAGAAACCGGCGCAGCTTTGGGTCTTCAGGCGCTAGCGCAGGCAGCCAGGTTCCGCGTGGCGTGCGCTTCCACCAAGCGCCACTTCGATCAGTCAACGGGGTGAATTCATATCGATAAAGCTCAGCACGAATGTGATGCGGCGGGGCTTCGGGGAACGGGTTATTGGCCAGCAGACTGAGCACGCCCGAGTCGTTGTGCAGCAACTTCCACACAAGGTGGAGCGTCCATGGATACTGCTCGGGAGTCGACATGGCGGCAAACCAGATTTGCCAGTCCAGACGGTAGTGATACGGGCTGATGATGCAGGGCCGGCGGAATGGGTCGCCTGGCTTGCACTTGAATTCGTATTCCTTCCATTGCGTCTGCGGCGTGATGATGGAATCGCTGGTTCCCTGGAAAATAATTTCGTCACGTTCCCGGCCGACACTGCCAAAGGCGCCGTAAGTGTTGACCAGATGCAGTCGATCAAAGGAGGTGTTCATCGCCTGGTTGCTCGACAACAGGTTTGCAACCGGGAAAATGCTCAGAGCTGACACCAACAGGAAAAAGGCAGTGACGAGAACTTGCTGGCTGCGTGACACCCGAGCATTCTGATGCGCCTGGATGGCCCGTTCCACCAGGCAGCGAGGCAGGATGTGGCGCAGCAGTGAATCGTCGAAACAGGCGAGAACCGGGATGATGGTCAGCCAGTTGAGGAAGGAAAGATTGCCGCTGAAGATGAGAATCACCTGGAAGGAGACCAGCAGGAATCCGGCGACATGCCGGGCCAGGCGGGGTCCAAAGGCAAACCACGGCGCGACCAGCTCGTTGAGATGATTCCAGAGAGCGCCCAATTTCTGAAACCAGTGAGGCATGAAGTGAAGAACACGACTCAGCGGGTTGGGGATTGGCTGAGTCTCATAGTGATAATAGAGACAGGTGAGATCGCGCCAGCAGGAGTCGCCTCGGATTTTGATAAGCCCTGCGCCTAACATGATCCTGAAAATCAGCCAGCGGAATAACCAAATGACCGGGAGTGGGGGCGGCCGCCGTGGAAAAGGGCGCCCATCCAGCAACGGGCAAAGGAAGATGCCTAAAAGGCCAGTCTCAAGGAGTTGGATCTCCCAGCCGTAGGAGTACCAATCCTGGCCCATGTGGACGAATGAAAGGTAAAGCACCCAGAGCACAGCCAAGAGGATAGCGTTGGCGAATCCCAATAACACCAGAAGCGACAAAAGGACGCCCAGCCAGGCCATCGTAACCAGGAATGGGTCTGCGGCGTTGATCCAGAAAAGACTGGGGAGTTCGAAGATGGCGTTCGAGCGGGAACCTAAATACCTTTCCGCCTGACGGAGATACAGTCCGATGGGCAGGAGCCCGTTCTTCCCGATGAGTGGCAGGACCTGGTGGGCCAGCGACAAGAACGCCACAAAATAAACCAGTCCTAGCAGCCGCAGGATCACGAATCGTGTGAGCCAGTAGGAGTGGGACTCTTCCGACCAAAACCCCAGCCTTGTCCACAAGGATGTGAGATCTCCTTTGCTGAGGTCAGGATAAGCAAAAAGGGAAGGAAATGGCTCCTCCGACGTATCGGGAGGGTTATCGTTCATTGGGACAATAGAACAAGGAAACCTGTGGTGTAAGAAAGAGATTTCAACGGATGAATCTTTGTCAAACCTCTGAAGGGGGCAAAGCCACGAGCAGAATAATCCAGCCTCCTCTGGAATGTCAATGTTGATGAGAAGCCTATCCATGGGGTTACCCGCAGGCCCGTCAAGGTTCTCCTCCTTCCCTGACAGTCGGGCTAATGAACAGCGATTTAGGCCAAGGCAGTAGCCCGCGCGTCAGCAAGGTCCAAATCGCAATTCAGTCACTTGCAGGACTTTGACGGGGGCCCGCAGTCACAGATGTCTGACGCACTCACGCATGTTTGTGCTACTTTTAATCGCAAGCATTGTCTGACAATGTCAACAAAGGAGTCATCCATGAACCTGCTTTTGAATCGCCGCAGTTTCCTGAAGTCCGGCATCGCCGCGCTGTCTGCGTCCAGCTTGAAACCCTTCACTCCGTCGTTGTTTCAGAGCAAGCGTCCTGGCATGAAAAAGGCCTTGATGATTGACATGGTGGAAGGGAACGCGCCGCTTCTCGAAAAGTTTCGCCTGCTCAAGGCCGTTGGCTTTGACGGAGTCGAGATGGACAGCCCTGGAAAGTTTGATGTCCGGGAAGTCCTCAAGGCCCGGGATGCCACCGGACTGGAGATTCCCGGGGTTGTGGACTCGGTTCATTGGAAACAGACGCTGTCTGATCCGGACCCCGCTGTGCGTGCCCGCGGATTACAGGGTCTGAAGACGGCATTGCAAGAGTGCAAGCTCTATGGAGGCAGCTCCGTGCTCCTGGTGCCGGCTGTGGTTAACAGAGAAGTCTCGTATCAGGATGCCTACCTTCGTTCGCAGGCCGAAATCCGCAAAGCGCTCCCTTTGGCCGAGGAGTTGGGCATCAAAATTGCCGTCGAGAATGTCTGGAACCATTTTCTGCTCAGCCCGCTGGAAGCCGTGCGCTTTGTGGATGAGTTGAACAGCCCCTGGGTGGGCTGGCATCTCGATGTGGGCAACATTATCAACTTTGGCTGGCCCGAGCAGTGGATCCAGGTTCTGGGCAAGCGTATTCTCAAGCTGCACATCAAGGACTTCAGCCGCAAGAAACGCGATGAAGAGGGTCTCTGGGCGGGGTTCAAGGTGAACCTGTGGGAGGCGATTGCGATTGGCCGGCGGTGATGAAGGCGCTCGATGCCGCTGGATATCGTGGCTGGGGTTCGGCGGAATTGGCCGGAGGCGGTCGTGAACGGTTGAAAGATATTTCCGAACGAATGGATAGAATCTATAATTGTTGACGGACTGAATGATTGCTGGAGGATTACATGGAAGAGACTTTGGAGCAAAAGATTGTCAGGCTGGAAGCCGAAAATGCGGCGCTGAAACAGAAAAGGACGGGGCAACTTTCCTTGAAAATCAGTGAAAAGGGCGGGCTCTCGGTCTATGGGTTGGGACGCTTTCCGGTTACGCTCTACAAGGAACAGTGGGCAAAATTGCTCGGGGTGGTTGACGAGATCAAGACGTTTCTAAAGGAAAACGATCACCTTCTGAAAGGTAAGGAATAGCCTTTCATTCTGATCGCAGGGTGCATCTCACTTCTTGAGCCCTGCCGTTGGATTCTCCAGGGTGGCTCAACAGCAGCGACGCACCCCGCACGTTGTATGAAAAACAAGGAAAAGAAGACGTCGATTAGCGGCCGCCGCCTGTCCCACTCTCTCCAGTCCGATGTAACTCCAGCGGTAGCTTGTTTTTTCCCTCTCGCAATCCGCCGCCTCGTTCCCTCTTGCTCCGTACCGTCACAATTCCGTTGCCGGCTCTTTCGGTCCGGGGCATACCTCTGACGTGGTACTGGATTCAGGTCAATATCATAAAACGTAAAAAGAAAGATGAGGTTGATGAGATGTGCGATGGGAGCTGGGATGGGGAATCTTCAGAAATTAATATTCGGATTGGGTCCGCAGTCTTGTGAGCCTTCATTGACGAAGCTGGCGAGGAACACTTTTTGAGCATGAAAGTTATCCGTCTCCCCGTTGAAATCCGTGTTTCTGATGTCATACTAGTTCGCTATCATACACTAAAGAATAGCCCACTGAAAGCCTACCAGGCTTTGAATCGTGTC
>JBGOVH010000074.1:0-8603 GCA_041478005.1 Terriglobia bacterium
ATCGACGTAAGTGTTGACCCTGTCAGTAACATTGCGGCTGGTTGAAAGCACTTTCTCTCGACTCTCAGAAGCTCTTTGGGCAATGATTTCGCGGGTTTCCCGCCCTGATCGCGGCGCAAATAACAAGGCCACGATAGCGCCAATTCCGCCTCCAACTAAAAAGTAAGCCAATTTCGAAATTCGGTCGCTACTGTCACTCATTGGATTTTCCTCCTCAGAAAAATTAACCATAGCAAATGCATCTTAGCATATCGGTATGCCCGTCACAATTATTAGAAACTAAGGAAATAATAATTGTTCCTCCGGATGTAGATGATTGTAGATCCGCCTCGCTAAGTGAGGAGAAACAACCTCAGCGATCTGATCTTGAGTCAGATGGCTAATCTCCTTAGTGCTGCCAAATTTTCTCAAGAGCAACTTGCTCGTTTTTTCGCCGATGCCCGGTATATCCAAAAGCTCGGATTTCAAGGTTCTCCTGGCTCGACGCAGGCGATGGAAGGTGATTGCGAAGCGATGGGTCTCATCACGGATTTTCTGAATCAGATGGAGCACAGGTGAATGTTTTTCCAGAATGATGGGATCGTCTTCGCTTCCCCGCACGTAAATGATCTCTTCCTTCTTCGCGATGCTGGCCAGGGGCTGCGTGGGCAGATCCAGCTGATCCAGTGCCGCGGCAGCGGCGTGCAACTGGCCTAACCCGCCGTCGACGAGAACGAGCTCCGGCAGGGGTTTCTGCTCCTCCAGAAGGCGCTTGTAGCGGCGGAATACTACTTCTTGCATGCTCCTGAAATCATCCGCTCCCTCAACCGTTTTGATGATGAATTTTCTGTAGTCGCTCTTCTTCATTCTTCCATCTTCCCAAACCACCATGGAAGCAACTGAATCGGTTCCTTGGATATTGGAAATGTCGAAGGATTCAATGCGTCTGGGCAGATTTTCCAATCCCAGGATGTTGGCCAGGCTTTCCCCAATGGCACTGGCTGAAGGACTCAGAACACGAAATCGCTGGTCGAATGACAGCTTGGCATTTTTGTCTACTAACTGGACAAAATTCCTTCTTTGGCCTCGCTGCGGAATCTTGATTTCGACTTTCCTCCCTTTGCGCCGGCTCAAGAAGTCTTTCAAGACATCGCGATCCTCAAAGTCAAAAGGGATGTAGATTTCATCTGGGGTAAATTCAGAATTGAAATAAAACTGCTTCAACAGGGAAGAAAGAATCTCTCCCTGAGTTACGTCGATTTCTAGGTCTTCCCAGAAATATTCTCGGCGGTCTACCACTTTTCCTCCGCGCATGTGAAACAACTGGGCCGCTGCCTTCTGGCCTTCCTGGTGAAGCGCAAACACGTCAACGTTCGCGCTGATGCTTGAGGAAATTCTCTGTGGCTCCGAGAGTTGCCCAATGGTGCGAATCGTATCACGGAGATGTGCGGCCATTTCGAAAGATTCATCTGTGGCGGCTTGACGCATTTTTTCGGTCAGCCGTTTCACCAAATCGGCTCGTTTCCCCTCCATAAACAGTTTCAGGTCCTGCACACGACTGGCGTATTCCTCCCGGCTGCAAACAGACGCTACACAGGGTCCCATGCAACGTTTGATGTGGTAGTCCAGGCAGACTCGCGGACGATTTCCATCCACATCGATGGAGCAGGTGCGGATCTGAAAATGTCGGCTGATCAGTTTGAAGGTGCGCGAAGCCAGGCTTGCCGGGAAATAGGGGCCAAAATAGAGAGCGCCATCTTTCTTGGCCCGCCGTGTGATATAAGTGCGGGGGTATGGCTCGTTGACGGTGAGTTTAATATAAGGATAGGTCTTGTCATCCCGAAGGAGTATGTTGAATTTGGGCTTGTACTGCTTGATGAGATTGTTTTCCAGGGCCAGGGCCTCCATCTCGTTATCCACCACAATGAATTCAACATCCGCGATTTCGTCACGCAGGTGGTCCAGCTTGAAGTCAGAGCTTCTTGATTCCTGGAAATAAGTTCTTACCCGATTGCGCAAGGCTTTGGCCTTCCCCACGTAAATAATTTTGCCCCGGGCGTTCTTGTACAGATAGACTCCGGGTTCGGTAGGAATATGGTTGAGTTTTTCTTCCAGCGTTTCCATTGGCTCTCGAGACATCACCTAATTATTATGCCACGATCATGAATCACCAAATCCCTCCAGACCTTCACAGGAAGCTGCTTCTAAGCCTGTCTTTCAAGACTGGGTTCGCCTTTTGCTTTCTTCTCACTTTGCTCGAACCATTGGAGATTAGGTCCCAGCAGCAACGGGGAATGCTGGCGGGTATCCAGGTGCTTCCAGAGAATCTCATCTTTGTCGGGAACAAATCCTTGTCTTCCGAAGAGCTGAGGGGAATCTTCCGGAATGCAGGGACCGTCACTGCCAAGTTAGCCCCGGAAAATATGGATACGTATGACACGAACCGAATTAGCCACGCAATTGAAATGCTGCTGGCTTTCTATCGAAATCAGGGATTTATCAAGGCCAGGATGGAGCTTCCAGAGATTGATTTCGGTCCCAAGAGCGCTGGAACCAAGATTAGACTGGTTCTCAAGATCACGGAGAATAACGCTTACCACCTTGGCCAAGTCAAAGTGAATGGCGCTCGCGCCCTGGATGAGTCCCTCATACTTTCCATGCTGAATCTGAGGCCCAAGGGCGGTATCAATTTTTCCAAAATGAATTCCGGCACCCTTGCTGTTAAAGAAACCTACCTGACACTAGGCTATTTAGATGTGGATATAAAGACCTCTCTTGATGCGCCTGATGGCAAGAAAGTCGCGGACCTGAGGTTAGATATCATTGAGGGGCACCAATATCACTTGGGTCAGGTCAGGTTGGCCGGTCATTCCGCTCTTAATGAAAAATCGCTCCGGGAATTCTTGCCTTTCAAAACCGGGGATATTTTTGGCAGAAGGGCTTTTGAAGCCTGCCTGGAGGATCTCAACGAGTTGGGTATTGCGCCAGTGTTGACTGCGGACGATGTCGATTTCAACTTTAACAAAGAGGGAGCACTAGTGGATGTGGAAATCCATTTAGAGGGAAAGAAAAAGAAGGCGACGTCCGAATGACGAAAACAAATCCCGATTGTCGAATTCGTCTAGTGAACGCAGTTGAAAATAGTATGGTATTGAAAAGAGGGTTCTGCAGAAGTCGTGCTTCTCAATTCGACTATCATTCGGCATTCGACAATCGGCATTCGGCAGTCCTCAAGGGCAATACCTGGTCCTTATACTGTAACTGATAAAGCTTATAATAAATGCCCCGTCGAGCCAGAAGTTCCTGGTGAGCCCCCATTTCCCGCAGCCGACCTTTGTGCATAACGACGATCTTATCGGCATTCTGGATAGTGGAGAGACGATGGGCAATGATGAGGGAAGTGCGGCCTCTCATGAGCCGGGCAATGGCTTCCCTTATCTTCAATTCGGTTTCGGTATCGACGCTGGAAGTGGCCTCGTCCAAGATCAAATTCTTGGGATCATGCGCCAGAGCGCGGGCAAAGGAGATCAACTGCTTTTGCCCGGTCGATAATGTACTCCCGCGTTCCTTCACTTCCTCGGCAAAGCCATTGCTCAACTCCTCCACAAATTCCCCAAGATTCACATCCTGAGCCGCTCGGTATATGGCCTCTTCCGTGATCCAGGGTGTGCCCAGGCGAATATTGCTGGCGATGCTTCCGGAGAACAGAAAAACATCCTGCAATACAAATCCGAAGGCGCTGCGAAGCTGCCGCAAATCCAACTGGCGGATGTCAATCCCGTCAAACAGAATCTGACCTTTTTGAATTTCATAAAAACGCATCACCAAACTGGTCAAGGTGGTCTTTCCAGCACCCGTGTGTCCCACAATTGCCACGGATTCGCCTGGACGAACTTTAAAGGAGACGTCCTTAAGCACCCAGTCCCATTCCACTTCTTCGGCAACAACTCCGGTGGTACCCCCAGCGACTTCGCCTTGAGAGGTCCCAGGACCCTCTTTCTTCGACTGCAGACGGTTGTAGGCAAACCAGACATTGCGAAACTCGATCTCGCCTCGAATCTCTGTCAAGCGGACCGGATTCTCAGGCTGCCGGATATCCACCGGGGTATCCAGCAGTTTGAAAATTCTCTCCGAGCTCGCCATGGCGGACTGCAAAATGTTGTATTTCTCGCTTAAGTCAGCAATCGGGCGAAAGAATTTTTCAGAATACTGAAGAAAAGCCACCAGCGCCCCAAAGGTGAGTTCTCTTTGAATCACTTGTCCTCCGCCGTACCAGATGATCAGGGCGATGGCCAGCGCACTGACCACTTCGACAGCCGGGTAGAAGAGGGAATAGGCCATCACCGAATCTAGGTTAGCATCCAAGTGTGCGGCGTTAATTTCCTCAAATTGCCTAAAACTCTTCCGTTCGTGACTGAACAGCTGGACAACCGGCATGCCCGTGATGTGTTCTTGGAGAAATGCATTAATGCGTGCAATTGCGGTTCGCACACGGCGGTAGGAATCCCGAGCCTTAATCTTAAATACTATGGTGATCAAAAAGAGAAGAGGAACTACCGACATTGCCACAAGTGCAAGCTTGAAGTTCAACCCAAAGATAATAATCACAATTCCAAGCAATACCAAAATGTCTCCAAGGAGCGTAACTACCCCTGCGGTAAATAATTCGTTCAGAACATCCACATCAGTTGTCACCCGCGTCATCAGCCGCCCCACCGGGTTCTTGTCAAAAAACGCAAGCGGAAGGTGTTGCAGATGAGTAAAGATCTGCAATCGCAAGTCATACATGATCTTCTGCCCGGTCAGTTGCATGATGTAGGTCTGAATGAACCCAAGGAAAAACCCAAAAATGATAATACTCAGATAGATAAGGGCGACTTTATTGAGCCCGGACAAATCTTTGTGGATGATGTAATTGTCAATTCCAATTTTGGTCAGATAAGGGCTGCTCACTTGCATCATGGAAGCAACCACAATAATAGCCATTGCTGCAAAGACATTGAGCTTGTAAGGCATGAGATATGTCAGCAGCCGGCGCATCAAATGCGCGTCGTATGATTTGCCTAAGGCTTCTTCTTCGTGGTGTTGCATACCCTCAGATTTAAGGTTTCAGGTTATTTCAGATTTAGATTCGTTCACGTCCCTGCCAATTCCTCTTCCAGCAACTGCTTTTGATAAAGATCCGCGTAATAACCATTCTGGCGTAACAATTCCTCATGAGTCCCACTTTCCGCAATCGATCCATGTTGGAGAACAATGATTTGATCAGCGAACTTTACGGTGGATACTCGATGACTGATCAAAATCGATGTTCGCCCATGCATGATCTCCTTTAATGCGGCAAGGATCTTTTCCTCCGTATAGGTGTCAACACTGGAAAGCGCGTCATCCAGCACCAGAATTCTGGGATTTCGAATCAATGCACGGGCAATGGCCGTGCGTTGTTGCTGTCCGCCGGAAAGAGTGATCCCACGTTCTCCAACCATCGTCCCGAATTTTTTCGGGAACTCTTCGACATCGGGAAGGATTTGTGACAGACGAGCGGCTTCTCGGACGTCCTTATCCAAGGCATTGTCCTCCCCGAAGGAAATGTTTTCTGCAATGGTAGCGCTGAACAGGAAAGTTTCCTGAGGAACGAAACCTATGCTGGATCGCAAAGCGTGAAGCGGATATTCCTTAATGGGGACACCATCAATCAAGATTTGTCCTTCTTTAAGATCATGAACCCTGGCAAGCAGGTTGACCAGGGAAGTCTTCCCCGAACCAGTCTCACCCACAATGGCATAGGTCGCCCCGCGGGGTATTCGGAGGTTGATCCTGTTGAGAATGGGTTGCCCGTTGTATGAGAGAGATAAATTCTTGAATTCTATTTCACCTTGAATCTCAGAAAACGGTTTCAAGGAAGCACTGCCAGAAGCCACAACCGGCTCTCCTTTTGCAGTGAAAGCTGAGGGTCTGATACTAACGGAATCATCCATGATCTCGGGTTGCGCTTCAAAAATCTGGTTCATTCGTCCCATGGACGCCGAACCTCTTTCTACGATATTGATCACCCAACCCAAGGCGATCATAGGCCACGAGAGCATTCCCAGGTAAGCATTAAAGGCAACAAAATCACCCAGAGTAATGTGGCCCGCAATGACTTCGCGCCCCCCAAACCACAATACAAAAACACCTCCCATGCCTAACAGGGTTCCCAGCATCGGATAGAACATCCCCCAAACACGAATAAGTTGCAGGCTCTTCTGAATGTACTCCTTATTGAGACGCTTGAACTGCTCAATTTCGCTCTCCTCTTGAGTGAAGGCTTTGATCACGCGCACACCCGCCAGGTTCTCTTGAACTCGGGCACTGATTTCTGAGAACGCTTCTTGAATTTTTTCAAATCGTTTGTGAATCATTTCGCCAAAATACCTGACGGCAAGAGAAACCAGCGGAATCGTGACCAAGGCAAAAAGCGTTAAACTTACACTGATGCGCAACATCAAGAAGAGAACAATGGCCAGCCGGATGATGGTGTTGACCGAGTACATGATCCCCGGTCCGAGCATCATGCGCACGGCACTCAGATCATTCGTGGCTCGTGACATAATGTCGCCTGTTTTATGTTCCTGGTAGTAACGGCGGGAAAGTCCCAGCAAGTGGGCGAAAAGGTCGTTCCGCAGGTCATATTCCATGTATCGGGAGACCCCGATCATGATTTTACGCATCGAGAAAAGGAAGATCCCTTCCAAAACGGCAAACAACAAAATCAACCCGGCGAAAACCAGTAAATCCTCTCTGGAGATGGATTGGCTTAAGCGGTCAATGGCACGTTTTAGAATAAGAGGTGAAATCGTGGAGGCCAGGTTGGACAAGGTAACACAAATAACCCCGACAATGAGCCGAGTTTTGTATCTTTGGATGTAGGGAATTAAACGGGCGAGGATTGCGATTTTCTTCATGCGTGTTGGAGTGTCAAATGCCGAATGACGAATTCCGCATTCGACACTCGTAAGTCTGCGTTCAATTCAGTTCAGTTTGGCAATAGCTGCTGTCTTAGAACCCAACGGTGGTTCGTAGCCCGGAACGCTTGATTTTTTAATGCGTTTTGAGTACGGCAAGCCTTGATACCGGATCAAATCGATATGGAGGTTCTGAATTCTCTCTTTCCCTGAATACCAAGATTAATGTGATAAAGGCAGCCCCCGAAATAACCTGCGTAGGGATCATAACCAGGCGGCATGATTGGAGCGATCTCGGATTGAGCCGCCGAAGTGATGAAGATATCAGTGAGTTCGGTGCCCCCGAAAGCCACAGAGGACGTTTGCTTAGCTGGTGTCTGAACTCTCCGCTCCACTTTCCCATCTGGATCATAACGCACCAGACAACTGCCATACCATTGTGCTGACCACAGGAAGCCCGCAGCATCCACCGTCATTCCATCCGGAATTCCTTCTTCCAGCGGCACAGCGACAAGGACTCGCCGGTTGCGGATATCCCCACTTTTGACATCGTAATCGTAGGCGTAAATACGCCTGACGGCAGAATCAGAAAAATAAAGAATGGTGCAGTCAGGAGAGAATCCCAAACCATTGGCCAAATGAATCCCTTCGTCGACAATCGTGACTCTTCCGCTGGTGTCTACACGCATCAGGTGGCCTAAGCGATAGTTCTTCTTAGGATCATAAAAACAGGTACCGACAAACATGCGACCAACCGGATCGGCGATGCAGTCGTTCATCTGACACGGAATCCCATCCACTTCGCGAGCGATCGGTTGGACTGAATCAGCGCCGTCCCAAAGCCAGATACCGCTGTTGTTGACCACAACAAATCCACCAGGCTGGTTGAGCGTGAATCCGTTGATCTCTAAATTCTGCTTCAGGATTTCATGCTTCCGGTCCTTTGGATTCCATCGATAAAACCTGCGCCCAACCAAGTCTGTCCAGTAGAGCATACCGGCCTGATCATCCCAGAGAGGCCCCTCACCGCAAAGGTCGCCATAATCTGCAATGACAGAGAGTTCCGACATGGCTTGTTCCTCCGTTATTCTCAGATTTTCAGCAGCCACTTAACGGGAATGAAATGACCGTTAACTGTGGCGTTTCACTCTTGCTTTCCCAACTTCTCGGAACAACTGCACCAGGCGATCTCCTGGCTGCACTGATCCGAAAGTGCGAAGAATTCCCACCAGGCCTGCTGCCGGAGATTTCAACTCCTCCAAGCACTGGCCGCTCAAGGCATGAATCGTCCCGATAACATCACCTTTTCCAACACTCTGGCCGAGGTTAATGTGACTCCGAAAGAGACCGGCATTGCTGGCGAAGATATCAGAATGATCAATAATCCTGGGAGATCGGACCGTGCCTTGTAATCGTGTATCCGCAATCCCCAGCATTTTGAGATGCACCAACAATCGATATACGGTCTCACGGTAAATAGACTGTCCTTTTCTTGTAACAGTGCCCATCCCGCCCACTTCTGGCTCAATCGGTGCGATACCGTAACGCATTGCCGCTCCACCCAAAACTCCAGCCGGCCACTCATACAGGTGGAGGTACTGAAAACCTAGAGCGCAGGCGGCTGCATAACTCTTCCGGCAGGCCGCATTTTTGCCGATAGGAGTTTCCACGTATGGGACC
>JBGOVH010000288.1:0-4661 GCA_041478005.1 Terriglobia bacterium
CTGAGGCGGGCCGCTTGCTCCATGAGGGCGATTGCTCGCTTTATGTCGTTCTTCTTTACCAGCAAATCGGAATAGACAACAAGCTCCTGAAACAGGAGCTTGCGTGTGGCATCATCTTCGGGGCGCAGCTCATTGGCCAACGTTAAAACCTGAATGGCGGCTTCGTCCTCCGCCAACATGTACAGAAGTGTTCCGTAAAGCGCGTTGGCTTCAAAAAATTCCGGGCGTAACCGGACTGCCCTGGCAGAATGTTCGCGAGCTCTTGGCATGTTCTTGAGATGAAAACAGGTAAGGGCAAGATTGTAGTTGATCTCGGGGGAGTCTGTGTCTAATAGAAGAGCCTTATCCCAGGCTTTAAGTGCGTGCACATAATCTTGCGACTTTCCAAATAGCATTCCAATGCTGACCAGTTTGTCCACATCATCTGTTTCCAATAGGGGGCCACAGATTTCCCAGGCCTTATCCAGCTGCCCGGAAAGAAGAAATGACCGGCAGCTGGAGATCGTCACAGTGCCCTGTAAATAATAATTATGCAAACGCTGGGCCTCAGAAAATTCATTTTCCGCTTCTCGAGTTTTCCCTTGTTTCTGGTAAGCACGAGCTAATAGCTGATGTGAGCGATAATCGCGAGGGTTTAGACCGCTGGCTTTTTTCAGCACGTCAACGGCCAGAGGAAATTTTTCCTGCTTGAAGTAGGCCCAGCCCAGGTAATAAAGCTCGTCACGAACCATCTCTGCGGATGCAAGTGATTTGAATCGGCGAACGGCAGACTCCAAATTTTGTTCCACCAGATCGAGGCGACCCAAATAGTAGGTGGCTAGATCAACATTCTCCCCGGCTGCTAACATCTGACTGAATAGCTTCCTGGAAACTTCATAATTGCGAAGTTCAAATTGACAGATCGCAAGCTGCTGGCGGGCCTCGCTGAGGCTGGCATCCTGAGATAGTGCCTGCTCAAACTCCTCCCCGGCTTCCTTGAAGCGCTGGTCTTGCATGAATTGATGACCTTTGCCAAGGTGCGCACGGACGGAAGCCGTAGATTCGGTCCCTGCATTGTCAAAGGCCATCGTGAGCGTCAGTAACAAAGCCGCAGCAATCATTGACAAATTGTATAAAGGCACCTCCTGTCCTTACAAGTGATATCAGAATGAGAATGCTCCGACTTTGTTCCCTCTCCCATGGGGAGAGGGTGCCTGAAGGGCAGGTGAGGGGGCAATTCCCAACGGAGCTCTATTTCAGGTGAGATATTTCACCCCCGAGTTCACTTGACTTCGCTGACTATTAACCTATGATGGTCGCGATGAAATCCAAAATGGCGGCGATCCTGCTTTTCCTCTCTTCTGTCCTCGTGTGCTGGAGAGCTGGCGCGATTTTCTCAAAGCCGCAGAGCCGGATCCAAATATCCGTTACCCCATTACAGAATCGCCCAGATTGAAGGGCTCGGTTAGACCGAAATCCTTCCGTGGTATTCTGTGTGATTCTGTGGCTTGATTGATAAAGGAAAGAAAAGAAAGTTATGAATATACCCACGAGAGTCCGTTGGCGAGTTGGAGGCTTGCTCTGTACGGTTGCAGTTGTGAATTTTTTTCAGCGTGTCAATATTTCAGTGGCTGCGACCTCAATCATGGAGGACTTTAGCCTGACCCAGACCCAAATGGGAAATGTCTTCAGCGCCTTTGTGTTGGGTTACACCATCTTTCAAATGCCCGGCGGAATTCTGGCCGATCGATTTGGTCCGCGGAAAGTGCTGGGCTGGGCCACTCTCTCCTGGGGGGTCTTCACTTTTCTCACGGGAATGATTGGGGGGATCTCAGCCGTCACTGGCATCGGGGTGCTCAATGCCCTTATTGTGCTGCGTTTCACTTTTGGCATTTGTCAGGCCCCCATGTTTCCTGCCAGTGGACGAGCAGTTGCTAATTGGTTCCCCTTGACCGAAAGGGCCCGTGGGAACGGGTTAGCGATCGCTGGGATCAGCATTGGTTCTTTCCTGATGCCGCCACTGGTTTCCTGGATGGTGTTGAATCTATCTTGGCAAAATTCATTTTACGTTGCGGCCATTTTTGCCGTGATGATTTCTATCGCCTGGTCACTCTACGTGCGCGATCATCCTGAACAACATTGGGCAGTGAATTCAGCTGAGCTCAACCACATCTATGGGAATTCGGTCCGGGAAAGAAAACAGTTGCTTTCCCTTTCTTCTTTGCGGACGCAATTGCGCAATCCGAATTTAGGGTGGCTCGTTTTTAGTTATGCGCTAAGCGGCTATGTCTCTTATGTGTTCGTGTTCTGGTTTTATCTTTACATGGTGCAGGTCCGACATTTTGGACAGTCGGAGAGTGCCTGGCTGACCACGATTCCGTGGGTGTTGGCGACGATCACGACAATCGCTGGCGGCTATATTTCAGATCGCCTGATTACGACGCGGATCGGCATGGATTGGGGCCGGCGCACTGTCCCAATGGCATGCCAGATTGGAGCCGGAGTCTTTCTTGCAATCGGGGCTCGAGTGAACAGCGGGTATGTAGCAGCGGGTGTCCTGGCGATTTGTACGAGCCTGATTTTGGGTGTGGAGGGAGCTTACTGGGCCACGGCAAACCAAATTTCCGGAAAGAACACAGGCTTTACGGGAGGGATGCTCAACACCGGCGGCAACCTGGGAGGCGTCATTTCTCCAACCCTCACACCTCTCATTGCACAGCATTTTGGCTGGGTTCATGCTCTCGACTTTACAGGCCTCGTGGCGCTGGGCGCTGCTGCCTTATGGCTGGCGGTTGTACCATCAAAAAAAGCAGAGGAAGAGTTAGCAGTAACCCCCGCGCATGAAAAGGTGGTGAGTTAACGCCTTAGTCCCAATGATTGTAAAAGCCGAGGACGAGAACGACGACGACTAAACAATTTTTCGGGATCGATCTCAGCTCGAACTCAAATGATGATTTCCTTGATGACCTCTCCGCTCACGTCGGTCAAACGGAAGTCGCGGCCACTATAACGGTAGGTCAGTTTGGTATGATCCAATCCCATCAGATGCAGGATGGTGGCATGCAGGTCATGGACATGCACCGGCTTCTCGACGACCTTAAAGCCGAAATCATCTGTGGCGCCATAGGTCATGCCGCCTTTGACGCCCCCGCCGGCCACCCACATGCTAAAGCCGTGCGGATTGTGATCCCGTCCATTTTGAACTTTAACAGCCGCGCTGTTCTCTACCACCGGCGTCCGCCCAAATTCAGACCCGCAGATCACCAGGGTCTCGTCCAGCAGTCCGCGTGACTTAAGATCCTTGAGCAGAGCGGCAATTGGCCTATCGGCCTGATAGGCCAGCTTCTGATGGACTAAGATATCTTCGTGGCTATCCCAGGGCTGGGCATTTCCAAAATAAATTTGCACGACCCGAACGCCGCGTTCCACCAGCCGCCGTGCCATCAAACAGCCCCTGGCAAAATCTCCATCGCCATAACTTTGCCTGGTGGCCTCGCTCTCCTTCCGGATATCAAACACGTCCGGTGCCTCCGTCTGCATCCGATAAGCGATTTCCATGGCTTGAATTCCGGCTTCCAACTGAGCATCTCCCTTTCTGGTAGACAGGTGGAGACGATTGAGTCTTTCCAGCAGTCCGAGCTGCTCGGTCTGCTGGGAGAGATTCAGTTGCTTGTTGTGGATGTACTGGATCAACTTTTGCGGGTCACTCTCATTATTGGCGATGTGAGTTCCCTGATAGACTGCCGGGAGAAATGTTGAATTCCACAAAGGGGGCCCGACGACAGGATTCCCGGGGCAGAGCACGACGTATCCCGGCAGATTCTGGTTCTCGGTACCCAGCCCGTAAGTCAACCAGGAACCCATGGAAGGACGGCCCGGCTGAATGTCGCCGGTATTCATCATGAAGAGGGAAGACTCATGGATGGGAACATTGGTATGCATCGACCGGATCACACAGATGTCGTCGATGCATTCACCCGTCAGCGGAAATATTTCGCTAACCTCGATCCCGCTCTTTCCGCATTTCCTGAATTTGAACGGAGAGCGCAGCAGATTGCCCGTCTTGCGCTCGGTGACAAGGTTTCCACCTGGAAACGGTTTGCCGTGGAATTTGTCCAGCATTGGCTTTGGGTCAAACGTATCGACCTGGGAGAGCCCACCGTTTAAGAAGAGAAAGATGACATGTTTGGTCTTGGGAGCAAAATGAGTGGGTTTCACTCCTAATGGATTCGAAGCGATTCCATCAGTCCCGGCCCCGAGCACAGAACCCCCCAAAAGGCTGGCCAACCCGAGCACGCCAAACCCGCCTCCCATTGTCCTTAAAGCCTCACGGCGAGTGATCGTCGGCAAAACGGATACATACGGCATCATTCATACCTCACATTTTCTTTCGCCACAGAGCCACAGAGACGCAGAGGAAAACTTGCCAAACGATTTTAGAATGACGAAGAAGGCCTATTTAGTCTCTTCTACATCTGATCGGTTTTCCCCGAAGGGCCAAAGTTGATGGCACCTCTTGGTTCTCTCAGTGCCTTTGTGTCTCCGTGGCTAGTTTCCTTTTTCCTTAATCCACAAAACTAAACTCGTTCGAACTCAGCAATACTTGCGCGTACTGTTGCCATGCGGATGCGCTGCCAGTTCCCGGCTGGGCTTTTCCCAAGAACTCCAGTCCCAGCTGTAAC
>JBGOVH010000534.1:0-3013 GCA_041478005.1 Terriglobia bacterium
GGGAGACAACGTGGCACTGGAGATTGAGTTGATTGCGCCGATCGCGATGGAGAAGGGGTTGCGGTTTGCGATCCGGGAAGGCGGACGGACGGTGGGGGCTGGCACCGTGACCGACATCCTGGCTTAATTCACCTGTTTTGTACTGCGAAGGTATAGGATCATGCGAGATATCATTACGCTGCAATGCAACGAATGTAAGAACCGGAATTATTCCACCACAAAGAATAAGAAAAAGACCACCGAGAGGCTGGAATTCAAGAAGTTCTGCCGCACCTGTAGAACTCATACAGCACATCGCGAGACCAAGTAATCCCTGAGTCCAAGGTCGAACTGCCTTAAAATGGAGTAGATTTGAGGTTGCTTGAATACAGGCCAGTAGCTCGAATTGGTAGAGCGCCGGTCTCCAAAACCGGATGTTGGGGGTTCGAGTCCCTCCTGGCCTGCCAACATTTGTCGGTGGGCGGGTATTAAGCTGTATTCCAAAGCGTGGAGGTTTCTCGTTGCTGGAGAAATTAAAGCTGACGGAAATTAAGCAGTTTCTCAATGAAGTCAAGCTTGAGATGAGGAAGGTCTCTTGGCCAGGACGGAAAGAGGTTTATGGGACAACTGTGGTGGTTATCGGTGCCGTGTTTTTTTTTGCGATTTATCTCGGTATGGTAGACGCGATTCTCCACTTGGGTGTCGACCAAATTTTTAAGTTGTTCCGATAGCCAGAGGTCCACTTTGTGAGCCAGCATGATCTTGCTCTTGCGTCTCCGGCAAATGGACGAGCCTACTCAAGAAAGACTAGCTGTACACGGCGTCGTTGATTGTGCTAAACCCTCACCGGGCCTTCGGGTACCCTCTTCCAAGGGGGGCTGAGGGGACAGTCGAAGAACACTCATATGCCGTTATCTATGTCGCCATGTATAAATAAACGGAGCAGGCGAGGGAGAGGCAATGCCAAAGCAGTGGTTCATAGTTCATACCTATTCCGGATTTGAACGGAAAGTTGCCGAGAGTCTCCGTACCCGTATTCAGGCCTTTGGGGTTCAAGATGAATTTGGGGAAATCATCGTCCCAACTGAAGATGTCGTCGAGATGAAAGGTGGTAAACGGGTTACGAGTTCCAAGATGACATTCCCAGGTTACGTGTTGGTTGAAATGGAGATGACCGATAAGGCCTGGCACATTGTCAAGAATACGCCTCGCGTCACGGGATTTGTTGGGTCAGGACTGAAACCCTCTCCGTTGAGTCAACAGGAAGTAGACCAGATCATATATCATGCTGAGCAGACAGCTGAAAAACCGAAAGTTGAGTTGACCTTTGAACGCGGGGAGACGGTTAAGATTATCGATGGTCCTTTTAACAGTTTCACGGGGACGGTTGATGATTTGAACGAAGACCGTAATACTTTGAAGGTGATGGTGACCATCTTTGGTCGTCAGACTCCAGTAGAATTAGATTTCCTGCAGGTGGAGAGGATGTAGGGCATTGTTAGAATTGAGATTTTGAATCGAACGGCGGAAGAATTACATGGCAAAAAAAATCACAGGATACATCAAACTGCAGGTCCCGGCGGGTAAAGCGACCCCGGCCCCTCCCGTAGGAACAGCTTTAGGACCGCAAGGCGTCAACATCATGGACTTTTGCAAGGCCTTCAATGCGAAGACTTCATCCAAAGATCAGGAAGGGTTGATAATCCCGGTCGTTATCACGGTTTATGCGGATCGGTCTTATTCATTTATCACCAAGACTCCGCCAGCTGCTATCTTGCTGAAGCGTGCTTCAGGTATTGCCAAAGGCTCTGGAGTTCCCAACAAGAACAAGGTTGGAAAAGTCACCGAAAAGCAAGTGGAAGAGATCGCGAAGCTGAAATTGCCTGATCTGAATGCCACTGATATAGCGGCCGCAGTCAAAATTGTTAAAGGGACAGCCCGCAGCATGGGAATTGAGATTGTGAGTTAGATCATAAGGAGCCACGATGGGTAAAGTCGGAAAGAGGTTTAGGAGCGCAAAATCTCAGGTTTCAATCAAGCCATACAAACTGGAAGAGGCTCTTCCTCTGGTCAAGAACCTGGCTACCGCTAAGTTTGATGAGACGGTCGAGATTGCTTTGCGGTTGGGAGTAGACCCCAAACACGCTGACCAAATGGTGAGAGGAACAGTGGTTCTCCCCAATGGCTTGGGAAAGAGCAAGAAAGTCTGTGTGATCTCGTCCGGCGAGAAGGTCAAAGAAGCTGAAGAAGCTGGCGCTGACCATGTCGGAGGTGAAGAATTAGTGGCCAAGATCCAGGAGGGCTGGCTGGATTTTGATGCCTTGATTGCGACTCCTGATGTCATGAAATCGGTGGGCAAATTGGGGAAAGTGTTGGGCCCCAAGGGATTGATGCCTAATCCGAAAACAGGAACTGTGACTTTTGAGGTAGCCAGGGCTGTCAAAGAGATCAAGGCCGGCAAAGTCGAATTCCGCGTGGACAAGACGTCCATTATCCATACCCCATTAGGGAAAGCTTCCTTTACAAATGAAAAGTTAATCGAGAATGCCAGGGTTCTCATTGATTCGGTTGTCAAGGCAAAGCCTGCTGCGGCTAAAGGCAAGTATGTTCGCAGCATTTTTATTAGTTCGACTATGGGCCCTGGGGTCCAGGTGGACCTGGCAGGCATCGAGTAGTGACCTTTTGAGGAGCTAAACACATGAATCGGGATGAGAAGGAGAAAGAGATTCAGGCCTTGAATGAGGAATTCAAAAAGGCGAGAAACTTGTTTGTAGCCGGGTTCCAGGGCTTAACAGTGAGTCAGGACACCGACCTCCGGCGCAGCATCCGGGCCACCGGGTCAAAATACAAGGTGATCAAAAACACATTGGCCGAGCGGGCTTGTAAGGGTACGCCTATTGAACCCATCCAGGATAAATTTAAAGGCAGTAGCGCTGTGGCTTACAACGAAAAAGATCCGGTCGCACTGGCTAAAGCTCTCACCACTTATGCCAAGAGTAATCCTCTCTTTCTCTTTAAGGCAGGAGTTGTCGAA
>JBGOVH010000173.1:0-5835 GCA_041478005.1 Terriglobia bacterium
AGAGCTATGTTGGCCATGTCGACGGGCTCGGGGTCATGATAGCGAGATTTCATTGCACCATGGGTAAAGTCCTGGACTATGTCGGGCCATATGCGATCAGCCTCGCCCACCACAACGGCGTCGGCGTGCAAGGCAGCTTCCTCTGGGCACATTGAAGGGTGAATCCCTCCTAGCACCACTGGTATCCCACGGGCACGGTATCGGTCAGCCAGAGCGTAGGCAGCAGGCGCCTGAGCGGTCATGGCTGTG
The DNA here is from genome assembly GCA_041478005.1 of Terriglobia bacterium. Taxonomy (GTDB): domain Bacteria; phylum Acidobacteriota; class Terriglobia; order Versatilivoradales; family Versatilivoraceae; genus JBGOVH01. The sequence continues at coordinate 250 of JBGOVH010000173.1, forward strand.
ATGGCCACGAGGTCGGCTGAACACGTGGCTGCCACCGGACCCAGGCAGCCATCATCGATGGCTACTTCATGCTCGCTAGGTGTAAGAGCTGCCAGGGTTGCCAGGTTTAACGGGGGAAACAAGGCGCCTTTGGCTTTAAAGTTGAGACTGGCCGATATCTTTGAGGCATAGCGGAAGAACTTCGGGGCCGCATACATGTTTTCATCATTGTGCGGGTTGGCAAACTGGATCTTCATAAGCCCTCCAGAAACACAGGAGAAAGAAAGTTTGGAAAAAGCCTAATCCCTAACTGGAGGGGAATTAGATTGAAAACAAAACCCTGGCGTGATGAGAACTTCGGAGGGCTTTGAGAGGATCTCTACTTGAGCAGCACGGAAAAGGGAACTTACCCGAGGGAGAGCCTACTTCCTCTCAGGACCAGACGCAAGGAAATTTTCGGGAAAAATGTAATGGATTAGAAATTGTGAAAAACTAGATGTAGCGGAGGTCTATGGGAATTCAAAAGTACGAAGATGGGGTTTGTATTGAGCCGGGAAAATGCATTTAAGGTAAAAAATCACCCTCTCTTATAAACTCTTATAGAGGGGTCTTAATTCTTAACCGAGAACGTGGGGGGACTGCTATGCTGACAAAACAGTTGATTAAGTCGGTTTCAACAAAAGGAGAGCCGCATGGATGAAACTAATGCAGCGGGAATATCTAATGGTTCTGACGCCGGTGAGCGAAAGGCAAACGACGAATTGATTCCAACGTCGGACGGAAATGTTTCCACTTCCTACACAATGCTCGAACCACGTATGAGGAAGATTTACGGAAAGTTTTATAAAGAACTTTACTTTACGCCAGAACGTCGCATCCTGGACCCGAAAGTGCAAGAGTTTGTTTCCATTGCTGCATCCCTGGTGGCCAAATGTGAAGGTTGTCTTGACGGGCACATCAAAAAAGCCTTAAGCCTGGGAGCGACGAAGGAAGAGATCAGCGAAACTCTTTCCATTGCCATCGCCATCAATGCCGCGTCGATGGTGGATTTTAGCGACAAATCCGCGGCCCGGATGGGATTGAATCATTTCCCGAATGCTCCAACACAGGCGCGATAACCGGTTGGAGGAAAACTTCAGGATGCAGGTCCAACATTGCTTTCCATGAAGCACGCCCACAAAGAAATCGAACAGGAGCTTCAACGGGAAATTGAAGGGGAAGTCCGCTTCGATCGCTATTCCAAAGTGCTCTATAGCACGGACGCTAGCATTTATCAGATTGAACCGATTGGAGTGGTCATTCCCAAACATGAAGCCGACGCGCTAGCGGCCGTTCGCTTGAGTGTAAAGCATGGCTTGCCCATTCTGCCTCGCGGCGGCGGCACCAGCCTCTCCGGCCAGACCGTTGGCCACGCCATCCACATCGATTTTTCCAAGTACATGAACCGGATTCTGGAGTGCAACCTGGATGAAGGCTGGGTGCGCGTTCAGCCGGGCGTGGTTCAGGATGAACTGAATGCCTATCTCCGGCCAAAAGGCTTCCAACTCGGCCCCGACACGGCCAGCAGCAGCCGTGCCACACTGGGTGGGATGATGGGCAACAATTCCGCCGGCGCTCGTTCCATCCTTTATGGGAAAACCATCGATCACATTGTTGAAATGAAGGTCGTTCTCAGCAACGGAGAGCAGGCGGTCTTCGGGCCTATGACTTCGGAGCGATTGGCAGTGCGGATGCAGGGTGATTGCCTGGAAAGCCGACTCTATCGAGAAGTCCACGCTCTGGCAAAAGAGCACCGTGACGAGATTCTAGCCCGGTATCCCAGGCTGATGCGCCGGGTGAGCGGCTACAATCTGGACGAGTTCATCAAAGAACAGCCCTTCAACCTGGCCCGCATGGTGATTGGATCTGAAGGGACGCTGGCCGTGATCATGGAAGCCAAGGTGAAGATCGTACCACGACCAAAGTGCATGGCTCTCGACGTGATTCATTTCGGCTCGTTGGTGGAAGCGGTGGAAGCCTCTCAGGAGATCCTGGCGTTCAACCCATCTGCCATGGAATTGATGGACAAGATGATCCTCGAGCTGGGCCGGCAATCGCTCGAGTACTCGAGGCGAATGAATTTCATTCAGGGCGATCCCGGCGGGCTGATGCTGGTAGAGTTCTACGGCGAAAGCCGCCAGGAGCTGGAAGCCAAAATCGAGGGGATGGAAGGAATGCTTCATCGGAAGCACGCGGGCTTGGCCTTCACCCGCGCACTGGAACCTCCCGACCAGCAGAATATCTGGCAGGTGCGCAAAGGTGCACAAGGCCTATTGATGAGTGTGTTGGGAGATAAGAAACCAATTGCCTTTGTTGAAGACCCTGCAGTGCCGGTAGAAAATCTGCCCGCGTTTCTGAAGCGCTTTCAGAAACTGCTGGCTGACTACGACACGAAGGGAGGTTATTACGGACATGCCTCAGTGGGTTGCATCCATATTCGCCCCCTTATCGACCTGAAGCAGGCCGCAGAAGTTGACAAGATGCGCCGCATCAGCGATGAAGTTTGCGCCCTGGTGATGGAGTTCGGCGGCTCCATGAGCGGGGAGCACGGCGACGGGCTGGCACGCAGCCATCATAATGAGCGGCTATTCGGTCCCGCACTGTACAAAGCTTTCCAGAGAGTGAAGACTGCCTTTGATCCGCTCAATCTCTTCAACCCTGGAAAGGTTGTTAATGCCCCCGCCATGACTGAAAGCTTGAGATATGGCCCTTCCTACCGGGCGGCCGACATCCGGACTCATTACGATTTCTCCCGCGAGGGAGGATTCGCTCGGGCCGTGGAGATGTGCAGCGGCGTGGGCATCTGCCGTAAGACCCTGGAAGGCACAATGTGTCCTTCATACATGGTTACACGTGAAGAGGAACACTCCACACGCGGCCGTGCCAACCTCTTGCGGGCCGCCCTATCTGGCCAAGTTCCGTTGGAGGAGTTTACCTCGCAACGCATGTACGATGCTTTAGATCTCTGTCTGGAATGCAAAGGCTGCAAAGGAGAGTGTCCCGCCAACGTTGATATGGCCAAGATCAAGTACGAGTTCCTGGCCCACTACTACGAGCGTCACGGGGTACCACTGCGGTCACGCTTGTTTGCCCACGTGGAAGCTCTTAATCGCTGGGGCAGTCGCCTATCCCCTGTTTCCAATTGGATCCTGGGCAATACGTTCAACCGGCGAATCCTGGAAAAGTGTTTTGGGATTGCCTCGGCGCGAAAATTTCCTCCCTTCTCTCGAGAGACATTTACCGACTGGTTCCGCAAGCGCCCGGCTTCTCCGAAAAAGAGAAGGACGCAGAAGGTGGTGCTCTTCCATGATTGCTTCATGACTTACAACTATCCCCAGGTGGGGCGCGCTGCCGTGGAGCTGCTGGAAGACGCCGGATGCGAAGTTCTACTGGTGGAAAAAGTCTGCTGTGGCCGGCCCATGATCTCTAAAGGGCTGGTGAAGGAGGCCCGCCGCTGCGCACGTCACAACGTCGGCTTGTTGAAGCACTACGCGAACCAGGGAGTTGTCATCGTGGGTTGTGAACCCAGTTGTCTGTTTACCCTTAGGGATGAGTATCCGGACTTGTTGAACGGAGAGGCAGCCCGGACCGTGGCCGGGAAGTCCCTCATGGTCGAGGAGTTCCTTATCCAGCTGGTAGAGGGCGGGCACTGGGCTCCGAGGCCTCACTCCGGCGGCAAGCAACTTCTTTTGCACGGTCACTGCCACCAGAAGGCCCATATTGGCATGCGTCCCCTGCTGCGCTGCCTGAGGGAATTTGGGGGCTTCCAGGTGACCGAAGTGGATTCCGGCTGCTGCGGGATGGCGGGCTCGTTCGGTTTCGAGAAAGAGCACTACCCGCTCTCACTGGCCATCGGCCAGCGCCGCCTGTTCCCGGCCGTGGAGGCGGCTGGCCCCGGAGTGGAAATCGTTGCCGCCGGTGTTTCCTGCCGCCAACAGATTGAGCACGGCACCCGCCGAATCGTAAGACATCCGGTGGAATTACTTCGCGAGATTCTCGGATAGGCCAGAGTGACCGGAACGGGACGCTATTTCACATGCTCAATTTCTTCCCTTCCGCGAACCATGGCCTCTAGCACAAGCCGCGGGCAGATCGCCCCTTCGATGTAATCTAAAAGGCTTTTTGCAACACCACGGATGCGCTTCTCCGTACCACCATCCAGACAGTGTCCTTCCTTGTCAAACATTTCTTGGACATGTGCAACCGACACCAGACTAGGGAGCACGATCGCGCCGACATGTGAACAGACGCTGCGCAAATGTTCCAAGGATTTGATTGCCCCAATTTGTCCGGCCGCCACTCCCAGCAGCGAGACTGGCTTGCCAGCCAGAACACTGGGGAAGCCCAGGTTCTCAATGGCCAGCTTAATCGCGCTGCTAAAACTGCCATGATACTCCGGCGTAGCGAGAACAACGCCCGTCGCTTCCTTAACGAATTCACGAAGCTTTTCTGCAGACGAATCCTTGGCCTTTTTGCCTGGATGCGGAAGGTCGATTGAATCCAGATCCAGAGCATTGACCTCCACATCTGACCTCTTGGCAAATTCATCGAGCACAAGTGCCAGTGCCTTTGAAGTGTAGTTACCAGGTCGCACGCTTCCGCAAATCGTTACGATTTTGATTGGCATTGGATATCTCCTCGTACTTTGCCAGCCAGTTTCCCGAGTTTCTCTTGTGATGCAGCAAAAGCAGCATCCCACCGTTGCTCGTCTTCCAATTCCTCCAAAATGATCGATGCGATAGCATCTTGCTGTTCCGCCGGGAGTTGCGCCACACAGGCTAATGCTTCAAGCAATTGAGTCATAAATTACCTCCCCCAGTTTGCCACTGTGAACTTGCTCTTAACTCAGTTTACAGGAGGTGATTTCAATTTACACGCGCCCTTGCCCTTTTTGTTTTCCAACTGACCCCCGCTGTTAGCTGTACCCATGTGTGGCACAACAAGGACGGAACAGTCGAATTGTGAAGAACACCCTCACTTATGCTGCCAAAAAAAACGTCTTACTGCACCCGTTTGGCTAGCGCTGGATGCGCGCCGAGCCGCCCTTTGCAAAGGCTCGCACCTGTTCCACGGTTGCCATGGTGGTATCACCAGGGAAAGTAGTCAGAAGGGCGCCATGTGCCCAGCCCAGCTTGACTGCCTCCTCCGGCGACTCGCCCGTGAGGAGACCGTAGAAGAATCCGGCCGCGAAACCGTCTCCGCCGCCGACGCGATCGAGAACGTCGAGCTCGCAGGCTGGGGTGACATAGGTCTGGCCGTTGATCCAGGCCACCGAGCCCCAGCTGTGCCGGTTCGTCGAGTGCACCTCCCGCAGGGTGGTGGCGACGATCTTGACCTGTGGATGTCTCTGTACGACCCGATCGATCATCCCGAAAAAGGCGCTCGGGTCGAGCTTGGACTTGGCGGCGACCTCCGGCCCAGGCATACCCAGTCCCTTTTGCAAGTCCTCCTCGTTCCCGACCAGGACATCGACGTTCTCCACGATGCGCTTGATGACTGCCACCGCGCGATCCTGGCCGCCGGAGATCTTCCAGAGCTTTTCCCTGAAGTTCAGGTCGAAAGAGACCA
>JBGOVH010000490.1:0-3238 GCA_041478005.1 Terriglobia bacterium
AACTGGCTTACCGTCGAATAGGCCAGGATTCTCTTGATGTCGTTTTGCACCAGCCCAATCGAGGCGGCAAAGATCGCCGTCACGGCCCCCACGATCGCCACCACCAGCATGGCGGTCGGAGAAACAATGAACAAGGCATTGCAGCGCGCCACCATATAGACTCCCGCCGTCACCATCGTGGCGGCGTGTATCAGGGCGCTGACCGGCGTTGGGCCTTCCATCGCGTCGGGCAGCCAGACATACAACGGCACCTGCGCCGATTTCCCCACCGCCCCTATGAATAGCAGAATACAAATTGCGGTGACAACAGCGTCCCCAGTTGCCAGACTGCCATCGGCAGCTTTGGCTTTAACCATCTCAAACACTCTGGTGAAGTCGAGGGAACCAAAGGTGGTAAAAATCAGGAACATTCCCAGCATGAAACCATAGTCACCCACTCGATTCACGATGAAAGCCTTCTTGCCGGCGTCCGAGGCGCTTTTCTTATGGAAGTAAAAACCGATGAGCAAGTATGAGCAAAGCCCAACCCCTTCCCAGCCCACGAACAGCAGCAGAAAATTATTAGCCAGGACGAGTGTCAACATGGAAAACATGAAGAGGTTCATATAGGAAAAGAATCGATAGTAACCTCCCTCATGGGCCATGTATCCCGTAGAATATATATGGATGAGAAGGCCGATTCCTGTAACCACCAGGACCATAACTGCCGACAGCGGATCGAGCTGGAAACCCCATGGCACTGAGAACCGGGATATTTCTCCAGAGCGTAATTCACCCATCCCGGCCGAAATCCAAGTAAAAAGGTCGATCCTGACAAGCCGCTCTTCTGCGGGCAGCTTTAGAAGTTGAGAAACCGCCCCAACAGAAAAAATGAATGCAGTACCTACCAATCCGCAAGCTATGACATCAATCAAACGCTTGGGAAGTCTCTTCCCCAGAAGCCCGTTGATTACAGCACCGGCGGCAGGAAACAGAGGGATCAGCCAAATCAACTGCAGAAAATTCATAGTTCACCTTTCTCTATGGCAAGGCGATGATTCCCCTATCATTAAGTCTCACCTCAATATCCAGTGATAATGCTTCTTCGTTTTTCGGGTAATAGGAGTGAAACCAGGAAGGAATGACCTCTACACCAGAAGGATGTGAACCTTCCAGTTGTGTTAATGTGAAACGTATAGAATTACGCCCCGGTTTGTAACATACCAGTTTTTCAAAGTCAATAAACGAATCGACTCCATTATTCGAAGGCGGTCAACTTGTCTAAACTCGTGCCCTTGCCCTTGCTCGTGCTTGGCCCTAGCGCTCGAATCGAGCATGAGTAAGAGGAAGAGAAGGACAGCTCCAAAGAGTTCAGAATACGTTTCAGCAAAGCGATTTCCTTAAGAACCGTTTCATTACTGGATGAGGGATAATCACTCTTTACTGTTCCAATCGTACTTGCGTTCACTATTCAACGGAAAACCTTCCGGAATGTACTCTTTGACTATCTTCACTTTGTTAGTTTTGAGAGAGTCCAGTCTAAATCCAAACTGCCAATTCTCTCCTATTTTCCGCCCGTGAATCATTTGAATGTACATGCCCAGTTTCGAAGTAATATATGCCTTCAAGCGCACAAGCTGCCTTCTCTGAAAGGGGAATGCTGGCTGCAAAAATTTGTCGACCCCTGGTACAACTGTGCCCCCATTGTATTCTCGGACAGAGTCCCTCATCTTGACTTCATTCTTTTCTCTCATTCCTTCATCCCAAACGTTAATGTCCATTAGTTTGACACTGACATCATCCACGGGTGCGACACCCTCCTGAGTCAGAGATAGATAAATGTTTTTTGAGTCATCATCAGCAGGGAAAAAAGTTACAAAGGGGTAACTGTTCGCCCCAGTAACGTACTCTTTTATATATTTGTTCAGTCCAGTGATCTCTTCACTCTTCTGGCTTAGCTGGTTGGCGAGTCGAGCATTTTCCTTAACATACTGCAACTGCTCGTCTGACTTTCGGAGAGCATCTTCGCTCTTCCGAGTTAACTCATTAGCGAGTCGCACGTTGTCCTTCAAAATATCTGTTTGTTCTTGCATCGTTCTATGTTGCTGCCGACTCTTTACCACTATACCTAGGACGGTCAGCAGACCACCCAGCAAAGTTACCAGTCCGCCAAGGGCAATGAGGTTCGTGGAATTCGACATCAACCATTCAATCATTCGCTTCCTTCCGAGCTTTGTTTGCATTGTGCTTCAGAAACTGAGTTTTCCTAATCCAAAATAGCGAATTCTATTCTTCATAAAACATCTCCTTTCCGTACTCATAATACTGAATCGTCCTAGGCCCCGAATCCGGATTTCTCTCGGCTAGACTAGCTCGACCCATCTGATCACCAACCGATTTTAGGTACAATGGAAAAGAGAAATCGCGCGCACCAAAACAGTAAAATTAAATCACTTCTTAGTCTTGGCCAAAACCTCTTGCAGCGTTAGATTATTAGGGCTGATCTTTGCAGCTTTAATAACTGCATATCTTTATGGGGTCGGTCTGTTTTAGCTTAGTTGCAACAATTCATACTTAGGAGAATAATCTTGAGTCATCTTCGCAGACGTTTCAAAAGCTGAATCTGGCCTGCATGGTAAATGTCATGAGAAGCAATTCCGCTGATCAATGTCCTGTTATCTATCTTGCTCGCGGATGGAGCATAATTTAGATCCCTGTTTTTCATGACAGCAACCACCTGGCAAAGCTTGCGATGTGCCTCATCTAATAGGGCCAAATCTTCGCGCCAAGCTTTTTCGGAGGTCTCGATAGGGCGCACAAACCAATTGCTCCCTCTTAATGGAAACGAACCGCGCTTTTCCCCCAACAACCTTCTGCGAACAACGTATTTCCAATAGGCCGCATGGACCGCAATCTCCCAAATATTATGTCGTGGGGGAGATGGTCTCCAAGCTGCTTCTTCCGGTGTCACTCCTCGAAGTGAGCCTCTCAGATTGGGCCCATGCCAGGCTTTCTTGAAAAACCCTTCCTCAAGCATTTTCAAAAGAAATGGAATTTCTGAAGCTTTCTCTGTTTTTTTCATAAGACAAACCTCGGATTGGAAGGCTGCAAATCACAATGACATCTTCGATCTCTCTGCCTGAGCGTGTTCCCCTCACCCCTGAAGCTGTGAAAGAATTCGCTGGGGCAGCGGCGAAGGTCGTCCGGCTTAGCTTAGATCGTCCCCCCTTGGAAAAGGGGGGACTTGAGGGGGGTAAGC
>JBGOVH010000431.1:0-3592 GCA_041478005.1 Terriglobia bacterium
AAGGATTAGGGGGCTGGCTTGGAAGTTTGTCCTGGGACGTGATTCCCCGAAAGTATGCCTATGCCTTCAGTCTCCTCATCCTATTCCTGGTGATTGGTGGGATGGGGTATAAGTTGCATCAAAGTCACGTAATCATTGCAACTTCGTCTAGCCAGACGGTTAGACTCCATGAGGAGAATTCTTCGCTACGCCAGCGCGTGCTTGAGCTTTCCGAATCGAAACCTATACTGTCAAGCCAAACCAAACAGGAACCACAAGCTGTCTCGACCAAGAGGGAGTCTTCCATCAACAGCTTCTCAATAGGCTCGCTTCAAGCAGAGCTGTGGAGGGTTCGCCAGGATTACGCCATGACGATGGCCAAGTCCCAGGCTCTTGATGAACAGTTAAAGAAAGCATCTTCAGAAGCAGCTTCACTTCGGGCTGAGTTGGCAACGGCCCGAAGCAAAACCGCCGGCCCCGAGAAACTGGGTGAGACCGAAATGGTACTTCAGCGCACCCTCGCAGAGCTCACGAAACTCCGCCAGGAGCGCACAACAGAGGCTCAAACCATCGTCATGCAACAAGCCCAGATTCGGGAACTGGCCGATAAATTGAACAGTCAGACAGAGGCAGTACAGCGAGAGCGAGAACTGCTAGTTGCCGGACGTGACATTCGTGATCTCATGGGGGCTCGTAATCTTCATATCATCGACGTTGCCGACGTGGACAGTAGAGGAACCAAACGTCCTTTCGGTCGCGTTTTCTATACGGAAGGAAAGTCCCTGATTTTTTATGCCTATGACCTGGAAAGGAAGAAGAAACCTCAAGAGAAATACTCCTTTCAGGCCTGGGGACAACGCGAGTCCAAAGCCGGATCAGTTCAGAGCTTAGGTGTTTTCTTTGCCGACGACCGCAATCAAAACCGTTGGGTCCTCAAATATGACGACCCCAGCGTGCTGGCCCAGATTGATTCCGTCTTTGTCACGATTGAGCCCAACGGTGGAAGCATGAAACCCAAAGGGGAGCAGCTTCTTTACGCTTACTTGAAGGCTAATCCGAATCATCCGTAAAGGATTCACTTTTTTTGTTTTCCTCTGATACAAACCTGTGGTTTCGGCTGCATACTCAAATGTTGGTTCCTGCAAAAATGGTCATTCTGGGACGCCGTTTGGGGTGGAGAATCCTGTTTTGTGGGTTCGTTGGATTCTTTGCCCTGATTCTGGGATCGGTCAAATTAATGCTGGCCAGTCCGACAGCAACGTTAGCTGGCCGTATCACCAACGCGGTTGGCGGAGTCTTATCCGGAGCGCGAGTTGAAGCGACCCACATTGAAACGAACACGCTCCACTGGGGAACCAGTAATCCATCGGGCCTCTATCGAATTCCCAGTCTCCCTCCGGGCAGCTATCGCGTGATTGCACGAATGTTTGGATTTCGGACCATTGTTAAGCCCGGCGTCAAGCTGCACGTTCAAGACGTGGTCGCTTTGAATTTTTCAATGCAGCTTGGCTCGTCAATTGCCAGTATCACCGAGGGAGAAGGAGTGCCGCTGATTCAAGCTGAGACCGCTATGCAGAGTACGACGGTTAACCAATTATCCATTACTGAATTGCCTTCACTCACTCGCAACCCTTACGACTTTGTGGCCTTAAGCGCCGGAGCTACGCCTGCCACCGTTAGCAGCGGAATCGGGTTTGCCCTGAATGGCCAGCGCCAGGAAAGTGGAAGTTTTCTTCTGGATGGCAGTGACAATAATGAACCTTATGGATCAGGGCCGGGACAGATTGTTCCGCTGGATGCCGTGCAGGAGTACCGCTTGCTTACCAACAACTTTCCTGCAGAGTTTGGCCGCAATGTCGGCTTTATCGCGAATGTGGTCACTAAGAGCGGTACCAACGATCTTCATGGAGTGGCTTATTATTTCAATCGCAATTCAAAAATAGCCGCCAATACGTTTGAAAACAATTCTCGAGGGATCCCCAAGCCCGTGTTTAACCGGCACCAGCTAGGGGGTGCTTTGGGGGGGGCCGTTTATAAGGACAAGGTCTTCTTCTACAGCGCAGTTGAGCCGATCCTGGTCCGCAGTTCGGCAACCCTGAGTTACTATGTGCCCACCCCGCAGCTATTATCAGTCAGTTCCACAGGCACCAACGCCATCTTCCACAAGTTTCCGTTACCATCGAATCTATCCTCGAAAGATGTCAGCACGCGAACGGTTTGTCCCTTTGGCCGGGGGTGTGGTTCTAAAATCAGCACCGGCTTTGTCACTATTCCGTCGTTCGCCTCAACTTCACGGACAGGGCCTGTGGACGCAGGCGCGGGAGCACCGCAGAATACCTATTTGTGGACAACTCGCATGGATTTCATCCTGAATCAGCGGTCCACTTTGAATGTGCGGTATGCCTTCCAGAACATGGACCAATTTGCAACAGTGAGCCAACCCTACTCTCCGGATCTGGACCAGCCATTTTCTACTAGAAACCAGAATGTAACTTTGAACCTGACGCGATTTTTCCGCGGGAACCTCTACACGGAATCACGCCTCGTTTACAATCGTATTCGCCAGGAAAGTCCTACGGCCCCTTCGGAGAGCTTTCCGTCCTTCACGATTGCGGGAGATGCTATCAGTGGTTCACCTCGATCCCTCGCGATTCCTTCTGGCACAAATGCCTTCGGTGGCCCGCAGAACAGCTACCAGTTTTATCAATCAGCCAACTGGATTCAGGGGAAACACAACTTAAAGTTTGGTTGGCAGTTTGTCCATCTGCGTGATAACCAGACCCCCACCGAGTCCTCCATCACCAGAAACTATCAAGGAGAGTTCAGGGATTTGCAGGACTTTGTGGATGGCCGCCTGGCCTCTTTTCAGATTTCAATGGATCCCAAGGGACATGTGCCTGGAGAACTTATTGGTCCCCCTTATGTGCCCTCGACCACACGTCGCCATTATCGATACAACGACTTTGGCGGTTTCTTTCAGGATTCCTGGAAGATCACACCGCGACTGACACTCTCACCGGGCCTGCGTTACGAATATTTTGGAGAGGGCCATAGAACTGGACACGAAAAGCCGTTGGATGCGAGCTTTTACTATGGCAGCGGAAGCAGCGATTTTGATCGCCTGGAGAACGGACAGTTGCTTCGGACAATCGATGCTCCAGGAGAGTATCGGGACCATTACTACTTGCCGCGCAAAGTCAACTTCGGTCCAAGAATGGGTTTGGCCTACGACTTGAGTGGCAGCGGCAAAAGTGTATTGCGTTTAGGTGCAGGAATTTTTTATGAGCGTTTGCCCGGTTCTGCTTTTGAAAATTTGAACCCGCCCGCCTACAGCATCATCCGACTTACTGATGTTGCCCTGACTCCTGACCTGATCGCCAACCCATACACCCTCTTTCCCAACGGTGTGATCACCTTCCCCCCCAGCGCAATTATTCACTTCGATCAGAATCTGAAAACCGCCACTACATCAGAGTGGAACGCCACTTTTGAACGTGAGGTGGCACGGAACTTTGTGTTAGCCGCAAGTTACATCGGTTCAAAAGGCAGTCATCTTTATCGTCCCATTAATACCAACCGCATTGGCAGCGGCCTTTTTGTAGGCAGGCCCGGA
>JBGOVH010000065.1:0-9293 GCA_041478005.1 Terriglobia bacterium
CATCCTCCTCCACGCCGCGCAACTGGCCGCCGCGCCCACAAGGCACTACGTTCTGATTGACACTTGGGATGCCTGGCAACCCTGGGACGGCATTCATACCGTCCCAAACAAGATTCGGTGGTAGTGAAAATAGGGTCACATCTCATTAATCATTATTCGGGCAGTGGTTTCCCTAATAAAGCTCCTCTCATATTTTGACTTGTGACTCTCCCACCTGGTCGGCCTCTTATCCCCTCAGCTAATAACGATTAATGAGATGTGACCCTATCTCTCGTCTATCTCTCGTTTTGCCGACGGTTTCGACGTTCCTGCCTCGCCTGGGGATTTTTGGCGTGGCTGCATCTTGGACATACCATGACGCAAGAATGTTGGTCCTTTGGCTTCACTATTTCACTATAATATTTTTTTATTCAATCTATAAAAAATATAAATTTAGATTACGAGGCTAATTCTATTAAACTTATCTCTTCACTTTCCCGGATTGGAGCTTCTTGAGTCATCCTTCTCCAAATGACTTGCAGTCAGTGGGCGAGCCGGGAGAAGAAAAACCGACGAAGTCCTGTACTTCTGAACGCAATCCAAAAGAGATCAGCCACTGTGCCGTAGTGAGGTAAGGGCTTCTGCTTTGAAGTAAAGATTGGGGAGTCCAGGGGATAGCTTACCCCTTGAAAGTACCAATCGAAGAGGATGTAGAATATGGTTTTCCCAGGATTACCCCCCAAGCAAGGATTATATGACCCGCAATTTGAGAAGGACAGTTGCGGTGTCGGGTTTGTGGCAAATATCGACGGCACTCGATCCAATAAAATCATCCAGCAGGCATCGGAGGTCCTAAGCAACCTGAGCCATCGCGGAGCCTGTGGCTGCGATCCCGAGACGGGTGATGGAGCAGGGATTCTGCTGCAGATTCCCCATGAGTTTCTGAGCAAGGAATGTTTGAAAGTGGGAATCTCTCTGCCTTCCCCCGGCGATTACGGAGTGGGTGTAGTTTTCCTGCCTCGAGATGCCACCCAGCGGAAATATTGCCGGGACCAGTTTGAGCGGACGATTCAGGAAGAGGACCAGGTTGTACTCGGTTGGCGTGATGTGCCTGTCAAGAATGCAGCAATCGGGGCAGTGGCACGGGAATGTGAACCGGTGATCCGGCAGATTTTCATTGGAAAGAACCCTGCCTTGGAGAGTGAGGGTGATTTTGAAAGAAAACTTTACGTCATTCGCCGGCGTGTGGAAAACATTCTGGAAAATTCCGGCTTGTCGGAAATAGAATTTTTTTGCATTCCCAGTCTTTCCTCGGTAACGATTGTCTATAAGGGCCTTTTGACGGCCCCCCAGCTTTTTGCTTTCTACTACGACTTGAACAGCCCTGAAGTCAAGAGTGCTCTGGCAATCGTCCACTCCCGGTTTAGCACTAATACTTTTCCCTCCTGGAAATTAGCTCACCCGTTCCGTTACCTGGCTCACAACGGTGAGATCAACACACTACGAGGAAATCGGAATTGGATGCGAGCCCGTGCCCAGAGCCTTTCCTCGGAGATTTTCGCGGGTGACTTGCAAAAGCTCTTCCCTATCCTGACTGAAACTGGCAGTGACAGCGCCACGATTGACAATGCCCTGGAATTCCTGGTGCAGGGGGGTCGTACCCTGCCTCATGCTGTGATGATGTTGATCCCAGAAGCCTGGAACAAAGACATCCGCATGGATCCTGACAAACTGGGTTTCTATGAATATCACACCTGTATGATGGAGCCGTGGGATGGTCCAGCGGCCATTGCCTTTACGGATGGCAAAAGGATTGGCGCAGTGCTTGATCGCAACGGGTTGCGCCCCGCGCGTTATGTCGTCACCAAGGATAACTTTGTAGTGATGGCCTCCGAAGTTGGGGTGTTGGATTTCCCTTCTGATCAGATTCTTCTGAAAGGCCGTCTGCAGCCTGGAAAAATGTTCCTGGTCGACACAGCTGAAGGCCGCATCATTGAGGATGCAGAACTAAAGAGTAAGATTTCCCGCCAAAAGCCATACAGGCAATGGGTAGAAGCAAACAAGATTGACCTGCACCACCTTCCGGAGCCTCCTCGCCTGCACCAGGATGATCCGGCGAGCCTGCTTGTCCGGCAGCAGGCATTTGGATACACGGTTGAAGACCTTCGCCTGTTAATGGCCCCAATGGCCCGAGACGGCGAAGAGGCTGTCGGGTCCATGGGAACCGACACTCCGCTGGCGGTTCTCTCGAACCGATCGCAGCTGCTTTACAACTATTTCAAACAGCTTTTCGCACAGGTGACGAACCCACCCATCGACTCCATTCGCGAGGAGATGGTGATGTCGGTCGAAAGTTATATTGGCTGCGAACAGAACCTTCTCACCGAAACGTCCAAGCACTGCCACATGCTCAAACTGCCCAATCCCATCCTAACGAATGTCGAATTGGAGAAGTTGCGTCATGTGGCTATGGGGGATTTTCGTGCGGTCACCTTGCCCATGCTTTTCTCGGTGTCCGATCGTGAGAAGGGGCTGGAGATCGCTTTGGAGGCACTCTGTCAGAAGGCTTCGGACTCGGTGAGGGCCGGCTACAGCATCCTGATTCTGTCTGACCGGGGCGTGGATCGAGCCCACGCAGCCATCCCCAGTCTCCTGGCAACCTCAGCTGTGCATCATCACCTGATCCGCGAGGGAACCCGTACACGGGTGGGGCTGGTCATCGAGTCAGCCGAAGCCCGTGAAGTCATGCATTTCGCGTTGCTTATCGGTTATGGCGCAGGGGCCATTAACCCTTATCTGGCATTTGAGACACTGGCAGATATGGTGCGTCAAAACTTGTTCAATGCCGAGATCACAGCAGAGAAGTCTTACAAGAACTACATTAAGTCAATCAACAAGGCTTTGCTCAAAATCATTGCCAAAATGGGGATTTCGACCGTTCAGAGCTATCGGGGCGCTCAGATCTTTGAAGCCATCGGTCTGAGCAGCAAACTGGTGGATCGCTATTTTACCGGCACCCCTTCCCGAATCGAAGGTGTAGGACTGGAGGTGCTGGCGCGCGAGGCCCTTTACCGTCATCGACAAGGTTTCCCGGAAGAGCGGGTCAGTAAACCGCTTCTGGATGTGGGGGGCCAATATCAGTGGCGGCGTGAAGGCGAGTTTCACCTGTTCAATCCCGAGACCGTAGCCAAATTGCAGCTCGCCACACGACATGGCAACTACAAGCTCTTTAAGGAATACTCTGCGCTGGTCAATAATCAAAGCCAGAATCTTTGTACGCTGCGCGGGATGTTCAAATTTAAGAAGGGAAGTCCTGTTCCCATCGAAGAAGTCGAATCGGTTTCCAAGATCGTCAAGCGTTTTGCTACCGGTGCCATGTCCTTCGGTTCTATCAGCAAGGAAGCTCATGAGAATTTGGCCATCGCCATGAATCGCATTGGCGGGAAGAGTAACACCGGAGAAGGTGGTGAAGATTCCGAACGGTATCAGCGTGATCCCAACGGAGATTGGCGCCGAAGTGCGATCAAACAAGTAGCTTCAGCCCGTTTTGGCGTCACCACGGAGTATTTGGTGAATGCCGACGATTTACAGATTAAGATGGCTCAAGGCGCGAAGCCTGGAGAGGGCGGGCAACTCCCAGGCCACAAGGTCGATAAGTTCATTGCCAAGGTTCGACACTCCACGCCGGGAGTCGGCTTGATATCTCCACCACCTCATCATGACATCTATTCCATTGAGGACTTGGCGCAATTGATCCACGATTTGAAAAATGCCAATCCGAAGGCCCGGATTTCGGTCAAGCTAGTGGCCGAAGTCGGTGTGGGTACGGTGGCGGCCGGGGTTTCAAAAGCCCATGCGGATGTTGTCCTGATCAGCGGACATGACGGTGGTACGGGAGCATCACCTCTAACCTCTATTAAGCATGCCGGGATCCCGTGGGAATTAGGGCTGGCAGAAACGCAGCAGGTTTTGGTGCTAAACGACCTGCGCGGACGAATTATTGTGCAGACCGACGGACAGTTGAAGACGGGACGCGATGTGGCCGTAGCTACATTGCTGGGTGCCGAAGAGTGGGGCTGTGCCAGTGCCCCGCTAGTGGCCTCCGGCTGCATCATGATGCGCAAGTGCCATCTCAATACTTGCCCGGTTGGAGTCGCAACCCAGGACCCCGTTCTCCGCAAGAAGTTTGCCGGCAAGCCGGAGTATGTAGTGAATTTCTTTTTCTTTATGGCCGAGGAACTCCGCGAGATTATGGCTGAGCTGGGGTTCCGGACAATTAATGAGATGGTTGGACGTTCAGACATGCTCGATGTCACGGATGCCGTTGATCACTGGAAAGCCGAAGGGCTGGATTTCTCGAGCATTTTTTATAAGCCGCAAGTTCCGGCTCGAATTGCTACTCACCATTGTCAGCCCCAGAATCACGGCCTGGAACGTGCTATGGACAATCAGCTCATCGAACTTTGCCAAGAGGCACTGGAGAATCAGATCCCAGTGCAATTGGATCTCCCTATCCGCAATACTAACCGGACGGTCGGCACAATGCTTAGCGGAGAAATTGCCATTCGGTATGGAAATGCGGGGCTGCCTGAGGATTTGATTCAAATAAAGTTCACGGGTGCGGCCGGGCAAAGCTTCGGTGCTTTCTTAGCCAGGGGGCTTTCCGTCACTCTCGAAGGGGATGCCAATGATTACATTGGGAAGGGATTGTCGGGCGGCAAGATGGTGGTTTATCCACCCAGAGATGCTTCCTTTGTGCCCGAGGAGAATATCCTTATCGGGAACGTGGCGCTCTATGGCGCTACCGGAGGTGAAGCTTATTTCAGAGGTGTGGCTGGCGAGCGTTTCGCCGTGCGCAACAGCGGCGCACGGGCTGTGATTGAAGGCGTGGGTGATCATGGTTGCGAATACATGACCGCAGGCATGGTGGTGGTGCTCGGCAAAACCGGAAGAAACTTTGCCGCCGGTATGAGTGGGGGAATCGCTTACGTCCTGGACGAAGACGGTGTCTTTCCTTCCTTGTGTAACCAAGCCATGGTGGACCTCGAACCCGTGGCGGTTCCAAGGGACATTGAAGATCTACGATCTTTGATTGAACGCCACCTCGACTATACCGCAAGTAACCCAGCTGAAAAAATACTGCAAAACTGGGATTTCTACCTTCCTAAGTTCATAAAGGTCATGCCCAAAGACTACCGTCGCGTGCTCGAGCAGATGGAACAGGAAAAGGCTAAGGCGGCTCAAGCAGAACAGGAGTTGGCAACTGCGCCGGCCTGATGAAGTTGTCAGTGGTCAGTTTCTAGTGGTCAGTTTCTAGTGGTCAGTGTATAGTTACTCTTCACAGTGATTAGACGGAAACTAAGCTCCGCTAGGAGCGGGATATTTATAGTCATCGTTTCTCCACCCTTTCTCAGCTCCGTTAGGAGCGACACCGCAGGCAAGATCAATCCCGCCCGCTGGGGCAGATAGGTTCACGAAGGAACACCAGATCTATAAAAATGTCGCCTCTTCGAGGTTTTAGAGAAGTGAAGGAACTATCCGACAAGAGGTGTGAAATTCTGCGGCCGAAGTTATTAATGATTACTTCGGCTTGCGGCTGAGTTCTTCTTAATATGGGAAAGGTCACTGGTTTTTTAGAAATACAACGTGAAATGGCGCCACGGCGTCCAGTGGCTGAGCGCGTCAAAGACTGGTTTCAGGTCTACCCTGACCCCACCGATGAACTTGTCCAGTCCCAAGGCGCTCGCTGCATGGACTGTGGCATTCCTTTTTGTCACACGGGTTGCCCGCTAGGAAACATTATCCCCGATTGGAACGACCTGGTTTATCAAAACCGCTGGGAAGAGGCCATCCAGGTCCTGCACAAAACCAATAACTTCCCGGAGTTCACAGGCTGGGTCTGCCCTGCACCATGCGAAGCTGCATGTGTCTTGGGAATCAACGACAATCCGGTGACGATTAAGCAAATCGAGTTGAGTGTCATCAATCACGCGTTTCGTGAGGGATGGATCCGGCCCCAGCCGCCAAAAGTGAGGACCGGCAAGAAAGTGGCGGTTGTTGGTTCCGGCCCGGCTGGATTGGCCTGTGCGGCTCAGTTGAATTGCGCTGGCCATAACGTCACTGTCTTTGAAAGAGCCGACCGCATTGGAGGATTGCTCACTTATGGCATTCCTGATTTCAAGTTGGAAAAGTGGGTCGTCAAACGGCGCCTTAATCTCATGGCAGAAGAAGGTGTGATCTTCAAGATTAATGCCAATGTTGGATTCAATGTTTCCGTGGAGGATCTGCGCCAGAAATTCGATTCCCTTGTATTAACTGGCGGCGCCACTCATGCCCGTGACCTGCCGGTGCCGGGACGCGAACTCGACGGCGTCCACTTCGCTATGGAATACCTGCCGCAGCAAAACCAGCGAATCGCCGGCGATCACGTGACACAAAAGGAAATTACGGCAAAGAACAAACACGTGATCATTTTAGGCGGTGGAGATACCGGCTCGGACTGTCATGGGACGGCAATTCGCCAGGGCGCATGGTCGCTCCAATCCTGGGAGCTGCTCCCCAAGCCCCCGGACGATCGCACCCCTTCCATGCCCTGGCCTTACTGGCCTATGATCTTGCGCACCTCCAGTTCTCATGAAGAAGGCGGAACTCGCGACTGGAGTGTCAACACAAAACGCTTTACTGGCTCCAATGGGAAGGTGGAGAAACTCCATGCCGTGCGGGTGGAATTTGGCGAGCCAGACACAGCCGGTAGACGCCCCATGAATGAAGTTCCCGGATCAGAATTTGAGGTCCAGGCTGACCTGGTTCTATTGGCCCTGGGATTCCTGGGACCGGAACAAAACGGCATGATCAAGCAGCTCGGTCTTAAGTTGGACGCCCGAGGAAATGTGGCCGCCGATAAGGATTACATGACCAGCATCCCCGGCATTTTTTCCGCAGGTGACATGCGGCGCGGCCAATCGCTGGTTGTCTGGGCCATCACAGAAGGCCGCCAGGCCGCCAAGGGTGTAGACAAATACCTGATGGGTTCTACGGACCTGCCTTAGGACACTTTTTCCGATAATTATTCTCGCCGTCGTCCTCGCTCTCGTCCTCGTCGTCGGTCTTACTAAAATCCGCGAAATCTCGCAGAATGAGTTAACAGTAGTTTCGCGCAAGACCAAGCGGGGTGGTGAAGCCTTGTGCGTTCTGCGAATCAAAAGCCGAGGACGAGAACGACGACGAGCACGAAGTACTTAAAAAGTTGGGGACCTTTTCTAATCTAATGCAACATCCTCCTATCGAAAGGCACTTTGACCACTCTCCTCTTACCTCGTTCCACAATCTCCAGTCGGTCCTGTTCTACTTTGATCTCCTCAACTCCGGAGAATGCGTCCGGAACTTTCACCGTAAAAGCGCAAAATTTCTTAACCAGATTGGATTTGGCATCCAACCACTCGTATGCAGGAACATCAAACAATCGGGGAACTGCTACCATAGCTTTAAGGGAACCATGAGTGGGCGTATTGCTGAATTCCATCCCGCGCGTCAGAATGGCGGGTTGGCCATTGCTGCCGCGTTCATTAGCTTCCCATAGATTCAGCCAGGGGAACTCGGCTCGGCGGAATAAGTATCCGAAGAGGAGATCGAGTTCAGGATTGATCGCCGTAAAGTATCCAAACTCCTGAGACGGATTCACCAAGAAATTATTCACAAATCCGGATTTTTCAATGTCCAACACAACCCGCAAATCAATCCTTGACTCTGCTTGACCCGAGGGCCAGAGAAATTCTTGTGCGGAAGTGTCACCCAGGTTGCGCCCGCGGGTCAGAGAAGCATCAAACAGCGTCACTCCCTTCTTGAGAAACGGAGGACCGACCGTGACGTGCTCGCACCAACCAACCGGCCGATCCAAAGCAGAGACATTCTCGGCTCGTCCCTCAAAATAAACCACCGGCTGTCCAGAGATTAGTGTTACGGTTCGAATAAAACGAGTCTTCGATTCCGGAAGATCCGCAGCTACCTTGAGTTCGATTTTCCCTCCGTCAGATTTCTCTGAAAGCTTTGTCCATCGGACCACACCGGTTTCTCCGTGGAAGCTCATCCCTGCCTTATACTCACCCTCAGTGGGATCTCCCCAATAGGGAAAGCAGAGATTATGCCCCATCAAACTACTCATCAGTTTGGCTGCAGATCCGCCCCCATAAAGCTTCTCATGTTTCTCCAGACTGTATTCTACAGGCTCGATCGTGGGCTGCGCCTGCAACCAGAGTGGGTTGACTTCAGGACTTCCCTTCAAGACAATTTCTGCAATATGTCCTCCTCCCTGCGCCACACTGACCCGCAACTCCTTACTTTCAATCTGCCAGACATCACGAATGTGGTATTTCGTTACACGCACCTGCGATAAGCATACGATTGGCAGAATCATAAAGGACCACGAAAGAAGCGTTGAGCGCATCGAAGCCTCCAGTCAAAAAAACAGGTTAAAGGGTCAAGGGGAAAGGGTCAAGGATAGTGATACTCAGTTTACAGGGGGAATCTTTGGTAGCCACGACAAACGCGCTGATTGCGTTTGTCGTGGGCAGAAGTGCCTGCGAGGGGAAGCCCACGATAGACGCAGAAGCGCGTCAATCGTGGCTACCCATGCCAAGTCGATTCCCCCCGTAACTGAACGTGTTACCAAGCATAAGGGTCGAAGGGTCAAGGGTCAAGGCGAAAGGGTCAAGGGCAAAAGTCGATTCGAAGGCGTGAAAGTAGTTGCAAGTAATGAGATGTTTGTTGCCTTTTGCGTTTCGCCTGACCCTTTCCCCTTGACCCTTGCTTCTTTTCTCTTTTGCCTTGACGCCTTTCCTCTTTCTTGGATAACATAAATTCGGTTTATGTCACTTTACTGAGGTGCTTTTATTAAAGAGGGAAGTGGGTGCGAATCCCACACGATCGCGTCACTGTAAGCGGTGAGCGGCTTTCACCATGACGGTTTGGTCCGTCGGTCACTCTCAATGACTCTTGAGGGGAAGGCCTTGAAAGCTGCGACGACCCGTAAGTCAGGAAACCTGCCCCAGTAAATCATCTTCATCCTTCGCGTCAAAGGGTCACGACATCTGCGGATTTTCCCCACCTGTTTCCCCCCTGACGCCACTTGGATCATTCCAGGAGGCACCATGCAACCAATCGTTTTTGCTTTGCTAGTCTTCGTGTGTTTTTGTAGTTCTCTGAAAGGTCAGTCTCTCGGCGGTCATGTTGTGGATCCACAAGGCGCGGCTTTGCCCCACGCGCAAGTCAACCTTTATCCGCGCGAGAGCACAGTACGCCTGGTCACCACAACAGAC
>JBGOVH010000036.1:0-11224 GCA_041478005.1 Terriglobia bacterium
AGTTGTATCGGCCAGGGAGCCTATGCGATTCCCGTAACTGAGAACCTGTGAAAAAATCCCCTCCTATTTTAGGAGGGGTCGAAGCCCACAAGGGCTTCGGGGGTGGTAAGGGTCGCGTGTAAACCCACAATGGACAAGAATCGCCACGGTCGACCACCCTCTGAAGGCCGAACGGCCTTCAGCTCCCCTCCTGACCCAGGAGGCGCATTTCTTCACACCTTCTGAGGCGTTACGAAAAGGCAAAATAACTTCGGTCATTTCCCGCAAGAGCCTGAGATCCAGCTGGCTTCGCATGAAACAGATAAAATCAATTTCGCTGCCTAAATCTGCAATCTTTTTGGCTGTTCTTCTTCTTTTTAGTTTGGAAGGCGGGCTCCTTTCTGGCGCCAATCCTTCCGACACCTTTCAAAATCAGATCTCGATTTTGACCAATCAATCCAAGTGGGAATCCTCCTTTTGGGGAATTCATATTGTATCGTTAAAGGATAGTTCCATAATTTATTCTTTGAACGCCAGAAAAAGATTTCTTCCCGCATCTAACGTGAAGCTTCTGATCGCGGCAGCCGCTTTGGACCGATTAGGCCCTGACTTTACCTTTGACACCCCAGTCTATGCAGAGGGCCGCATCGACTCTCAAGGAAGGATACTGGGTAATCTGGTCCTGGCTGGCCGGGGGGACCCTAACCTGGAAGGACGCGCTTATAAATCCGATCAGGAAGACTTGGCAAAGACGGACTTCCCTCCGTTCATCATGAAAATCACTGACTTGCTGGTTGCTCGAGGGATCCAGATGGTCATGGGGGATATCGTGGCAGATGATACCTTCTTTTTGCATGAGCCTTACGGACAGGGCTGGTCGTGGGAAGATTTGTCCTGGCGCTACGGAGCTCCTATCAGTGCTTTAGCCGTCTGCGAAAATTATTGTTCCGTGGAGATCCTGCCTGGGGAAAAAGCAGGCGACCCTGCTTGGATTCGATCGTTCCCTTTCGAAACGGGTCTTGAGTTTGTCAACAAGATAAGAACCGTGGAGAAGACCCGGCGACTCTCAATAGGCGTTGAGCGCAGCCGGAATGGAAATGAGTTCGTCCTTGAAGGGGAAATCCCCTTGGAGAGTTCGAACCTGAAATATGATCTTGCTGTTCCGGAACCCGCTGAGTTTGCTGCCTTCCTCTTGAAGTCCGCCCTTATCAGACGAGGGATCGCTGTGATGGGAAAAGCTCGAAGCCGCAGTCTGAATCCTCTCGATGTCTTGCAGGATGGGAAGGTGTCTATCGACCGAGCTAAAGCTCTCCAGATGCACTATGCCGAAGAGAGTAAAATCGGCAGTATCACGACGGCACCTCTGTCGGAAACCATCAAAATCATGCTAAAAGTCAGTCATAACCTTTACGCTGAAATGCTTTTGAGGGTTCTGGGGGCCAGAACTGTCGAGGGATTGGGTGCCACAAAGACCGGTATTGCCGCTTTGGAAGAGTTCCTGACGAAAACAGGGACTTCAAAGAACGCGGTCTGCTTGAGAGATGGCTCCGGGCTCTCACGCAAAAATCTGGTAACGCCTGAGTCCATAGTTCGTTTGCTTCAATATATGGACAAGCATCCATACGGCCGACTATTTTCGGATGCACTACCCATTGCCGGCGTCGACGGAACACTTAAGAATCGAATGCTTCAAAGTCCGGCCGCCGGGCGTATTCGCGCCAAGACAGGGACCATAGAGTCGGTATCAACCCTATCAGGGTATGCGCTTACGAAACAGGGAGAGAAACTAGCATTTTCGATTATGGTCAATAACGAAACGGCAAGTGGAAATGAAGTTCACCAGGTAATGGATAAGATCTGTGAGGTGATGGTGAAACACGAATTCGGGAATTAAGTTTGATGAAAATTTAGGGTGCGTTCTGCTCTTTCTCCCTTGAAGGAGCGTCGCTACTCGGAGATGAAATCACGAGAGGATCGTGCTCGTCCTCGGTTTTTTTCAACTGCCGACGACGAGGACGACAACGAGGACGATTTTGAAGGGAGCCTCTCATGCCGCTGCGCGGCGCCACGACGGATGAAAATAATCGTCCCCCCTTAGACAAGGGGGGACTTCAGGGGGGTGGTGCTCGGAACCTCCGCAAACCTCCCCCTCCCCCCTCCTTGTGCAAGGAGGGGGAACGTCATTCTCAGAGGAGGTCTTGATGCCTAAAGTCAAGAGAGCGTCCCGCGCTGGCGCACGGCTCATCTTCGCTTCCAGTGAGGGGAATGCCGACTTATTGTACGCCAGCCGTTTTTTTGCTCCTGATGCTTTCATTTATTTCAGTCACCGAGGAAAGACTTTTCTGGTGATGAATGACCTGGAAATCGACCGGGCACGGCAGCAGGCTAGAGTCGATCACATCCTTTCTTTGTCAGAGGAAGAAAAGAAAACAGGAGCAGGAAGAAAAAAAACTTTCAACACCGCCGCCGTTCTCCAATCCCTGTTTTCCAGCAGAAAGATTCGATCTCTTTTGGTCCCGTCGAGTTTTCCTTTGGGACTCGCTGATCAACTGAGGCATCTGGGGTTTCGTGTCACTGCTAGTTCAAAAGCATTTTTCCCGGAGCGGGAGATTAAGCGGAAGGATGAGATTCGAGAAATCATCAAAGCCCAACGAGCCGCAGAAGCCGGAATGGGGGGAGCGATCGAGATGATCCGGCAGTCGCGAATCTCCCCCAATGGAAATCTTATCTGGAATGGAACGAGGTTGACCGCCGATTTTGTAAAACAACGCATTGCGAACGTGGCCATGCAACATGGCTGTATTGCGAGTCACACAATTGTGGCCTGCGGAGAACAAGGCTGCGACCCCCACAATGAAGGGAGCGGGGTGCTCCGTGCTCATCAACCGATTATTCTGGATATATTCCCTCGTTCTCAAGCGACGGGATACTGGGGCGATATCACTCGCACGGTCGTCAGGGGCCGTGCCAGCCAACAGCTGAAATCCGTTTTTCGATCTGTGCTGAAAGGACAAGCTATTGCCCTTAGACAAATCAGAGAAGGAGGTCTAGGCCATGAAATCCACCAGGCAATCTTGGAGTATTTTGATGGTCAAGGATTTCAGACCGGCCAGAGAGATGGGCGAATGCAAGGCTTCTTCCACGGCACCGGCCATGGTGTTGGCTTGGAAATCCACGAAGCTCCTCGAATCAGCCCCCGAGGAAAAGATCCGCTGAAGTCCGGGCAAGTTGTTACGGTAGAACCTGGACTCTATTATTCCGGATTGGGAGGAGTGCGTTTAGAGGATATGGTCGTTGTAACGGCGACTGGGCATCATAATCTGACGCGCTTTCCAAAGGTCTTGGAAATATAAGCATCCATCGACTAATGGGAATGCCGGTGACCGACAATGTGGCTGTGCAAGTGGCGGTGGGACACGCCATCGTGGTGATGAAAGTGTTCATGAAGGAGATTCGCTTTCAGCAGAAGCTCCTGATTTCGCAAAACCTCATCTGCGGGACCATCTGCCACTAGCGTATGACCTTCGTCCAACACAAGGATCCGTTCAGCAATTTCATCCACCATACTCAAGTCATGAGTCGCCGTAATCATGGTTTTGCCGACGGTGCGCAACTGGTCGAGAAACTCGACAAACCACGCCTGGGTTCTTGGATCCAGACCATTTTCCGGCTCGTCGAGCAGAAGCACCTCGGGATTCATAGAGAGCACCGAAGCAATGGCTACTCTCTTTTTCTCACCGCCGCTTAGCCTGAAAGGCGCACGCTCTTTGAGAGGCTCAATCCCCAGCAAGTTTAGGACGTCGCGACCGCGTCGTTGCACCTCATCGCGGGAAAGGCCCAACTGTAGCGGGCCAAAACAAACCTCCTCCCAAACAGTGGGGCAGAAGAGCTGAACGTCTGGGTTTTGAAAAACAAAGCCAACCTGGCTGCGGAAAAAACGGGCAAATTCCTCCTTGGCAAGCCGTTCTTCGGTCACCAGCTGCCCGAAAGCCTCAATCGTCCCAGTGCTTGGAAAGAGCAAACCATCCAAAATCGAAAGCAGGGTCGATTTCCCGCAACCATTAGCGCCCAGAATGGCCAGACTTTCTCCTCGATTCACCTGCAGGCCGATCGAACAGAGAGCAGGCCGTCCGTCGACATAGGAATAATCGAGCCCACGAACATCGAAAACAAGATTATTTTCACTCGTCATAAGAATACTCTTTTCGATTCTTAAGGAGACATCCTTGAGGCCTGCGGCGGAACCACGGGCTAATGAAAATATGGAGGGCTGAGCTCTGCGAAGCTGCTCTTGCTTCAAGACCGGCCTCACGGAGTTCGGCCCTCCAAGAGGAATTTTCTGGATAGCCCCTGGGACGCACAGCTCTTGCTTCAAGCCGGCTGAAAAAGAACCAAAATCACACAGCCCCCAACAACTCCCACTGATGTTAGCAGATCAGACCACTTCCATCGCATTTCTTCGATAATCTTAGGTTCGCACTGGAACCCCCGGGACAGCATGGCGTTGTAGACACTCTCACCCAGGGTGTGAGATCGCTTGAAAAGATATCCCATTCGGGCAGCCACCCAGCGCTGATCCTCGGACCAGCTTGAGGCTCGCAATGTGCGACTCTGCCTGCCAAAATGCAATTCCAGCATGAGATTGAGCAACAGGTGGATGTATCGATAACTCATGCCAAGGGCAAAAACAAAAAAATGCGGGACTCCCAAAACCCGCAAGGCGCGCAAGAGATTTTGCCAGGGCGTCGTCAGGACCAACAGCACTGCGATGGACACCGACAGAGCCACACGGGAAACAAACAAGAGTGCCGCATTCAGGCCGAGGTCGGTGACCGCCAGCGCAGAAGGAAGGGTCAACGGACCGAAACGCAATTCGTGCTCAAATTGGTAAAGCATCCAAACCGGGCGGCCTGGAGTCACCCAGCTTAATGTGGCCGGTATCGCCATTACGGCAGAGAACAGCGGAACGAACAACCAGACTCTTTTCAAAAAAAATCCAACGTTGATTTTGGAGAAGACAGCCAGTGCAAATATCGTCAGGTAAATAAACCAAATCGTCCAGATTCCGCGCAAAAGACTAACGGCAGTCAACAGGGCTAATGCAGCCAGGAGCTTAGCCCGGGGATCCAGCGTTTGAAGGAGCCCTGCAGTTTTGGCAAAGTGCTCCTGAAAGAGCGACTCTTCCAGGAGAGAAATGACGGAATAAACAGTCTTTTGAACAAATCCAGACAGCTTCTTGTTCTTTTTCGACCAGCCCGGCACTTCAATGGAGTCTCTTGCGATTAGCCGAGAACCAATCATCCAATCAGGGAGGGTGCTTCGATTAGCCGGGTTCATCAGACTCCTCCTGTTCTTCAACCCTGGCTAGCCGTTTTCCAAGATGTAAACAGATGACTAGAATGATCAAGACTCCCACCAGCCCAGATGCGATGTAAGCCAGGTGTACTTGCCAGGGTTTTTCAAGCCCAGGCATGCCATAATTCGGCAACAGGCCTTTCCAAAGACCTTGGAGCCGGCCCATTCTTTCAGGCACATAGCCCACCAGGGTTCTGATTTCTTGTGCGCCCCATTCTCCCCAAGCTCCCCGAGCGTTCAGCTTCTCGGGCAAAATCAATCCCACAGGACTCAGCAGAACAAGAAGTATCAGGCCAATCCACAATTTCTTTTTGGCGTGATATATCATTGGGATTGGCTGACTTTTACGTTGAGTTTGACGGTCCTGGCAGTTTGAGGGCTTGTTGGGACTGAGACCGATTGATTCAAAAGAAGCATGGACAGGTCTGTTCGCTGGAAATAAAACAAAACCAGACCCGTGACAAAAGCTTCGACGAATCCGAACATCAGGATATGCCCCACCGCCATTGCCGGGAGCGCAATTTGCAGAGGAAAGGGGGAATAAAGAGGCTGCCCGGCTGCATTGTGGGCGATAATGGGTTGAATCCCCAGTTCGAAGCCGGTCAGCGCCGCCGATAGATTCAAGCCAACATAGCCAGCAATTGCCCCAGCCACAACACGACGAAAATTGTCGAGGGGTGCTTTTATCGAGATCATTCGATAGATCCAGTGGGCAGCTACCGGGATAATAACCGCAATATTAAAGCAGTTGGCCCCGATTGCCGTAATGCCTCCGTCTCCAAATAACAAGGCCTGAATGATGAGGGCAATCGAAACCGAAAGAATTGCTGCCCAAGGCCCCAGCAGGATGGAAACGAGTGCCGCTCCAGTGGCGTGGCCTGTCGTTCCTCCTGGGATGGGCACATTAAACATCATGACGACAAAAGAAAAAGCGGCGCTCAAAGCAAAGAGAGGAACATGCCGAGCACGCAAAGTTTTCTTTAGTACCCTCGAGGCCTTTGCCCAGAGAGGAAGCATAATGCCAATCAAAGGGAGATAGGTTTGAGGGCTCAAATAGCCATCAGGTATGTGCATGGAACCTCTTCTTCATTTGAGCGATGACAGATTGATCTGGATGATGCCACCACTAATCAACGACTGCACGGCAATCACGGCCCCCAGAAACGCAACAATTAAAGAGGAAAAAACGGGGACAGTCTTCCACAACCGCCCTTGGCCGCTAAATCGCTCCATAAACCCACGGGCGTATACCATCATCAAACCAATCGCCATTAATACCAACGCCAGTCCAAGACTGAAAGCCACGATCAGGAGCAAGCCCAGTCCCACGCGGTTCAGTGAGATGGCGCTTAGCAGTACCACCAAAGCAGACGGGCAGGGGACCATTCCCCCAGTCACGCCAAGGGTAAAAAGATCTTTGGATTTCACTTTGGAATAATCGTGAGAGTGAGTCACACCTCCATGGGTATGAGTCAGCAATGGCTGAGAATGAGCGGATTCATGCGATGGGTGCTCGTGGCTGTGTGAATGAGCATGGTCATGGCTGTGTGCATGAGAATGATCGTGATGATGATGCGAATGATCATGAGGTTCAGCGTGCACAGGGTCGTGAACGTGGGTGTGAGGATCATGAAACCCATGATCTTGATGGATGTGGTCGTGCCCGTGCGCATGTGCCTGATCATGGTCATGAGAATGGCTGTGACCGTGGTCATGCTCTGAATGATCTGGTTCATGCAATAAGCGATAACGCTGCAAAAAAAGGCCGAAGCCAATGGCCACCACACCCATTCCCGAGACAAATCCCAGCCATGGGTAAAGCTTTTCGGGAAGAACATATTGGGAAGCATACAGAGTGATTAGACCCAGGATAAACACACCCAGAGTATGGGTAATAGTGACAATAGCCCCTAGCCAGACTGCGTGCCTTGCTGTTCCTCGAGTTCCCACCAGGTAAGCCCCGACTATAGTCTTGCCATGCCCAGGGGATAATGCGTGGAAAGCGCCCAGGCCAAATGCCACTAACAGCGCGATGAGAATGGCCTCAGTTGATAAGGTCGAGCTGGAAAGAACCTGCATCAACCGATTTTGTTCATAACGCGTTCGGGACTCGCTTTGTTGAAACGAGCCAACTGAACCTGTAGCTCCCAGAGCCCGCGAACTCAAACCATTAGGAGTCATCGAAGAAAGCACGGATGAGAGCTGAGGCGCAACGGTAAACTTGAGGGTGGCAGTCAAATCTTCCGGGGGACTGATGGTGGGGTCTTGCGGGTAGGCTGACAACTCCTGGGTCTTGTCAGCGGAGGGCACAGAAGACTCCTCGATATGGAGTCCTTCACCAACAGTAGCTACAATTTCTTTCCATCCCACTCTCCCAGGGAAATTGGAATCCTGATACTGCAGAGAGTTTGTATCTCTACGGAGCTCCTGACCCAGGTCAACGTGGTATCGCAAGGTGATTTTCATTGTAGGCAGGTTCATGCTGCCCGATAACAGTTCAATCTGTTCTGAAACCCTTTGGAGTTTGCAGTCCATCTCATTCACCTTCATGCGCAAGCCTGAGGTGAATTCCTCCACTTTCCGAGAAAGATAATTGCCCTTTTCGATTGCATCGAGATCACCATTACTATTTGCATCGATCAGCGGTTTCTCTTGAAATGTGGGGATTTCTGCCATGTCGATGATGTAAAGGAGATCCACGGACCTGGCACTCATCTTGATCTTCGAATAATGGCTGATTGAAAAATTGCCCATGGGGTGGGCGATGACAAGATTTAAGTTGAGGAGAATTGTGACTAAGAGGACCCCGCATCGACGAGTTATCAAGCTTCCTAATGGATTTAGGCTTTGACTTGGCATTCTATTTTGAAAAGGGTGAATCATTTGTTCTCTAAAGAGATCCTAGCAAATGCATTTCTCCAGTGGGTTGGGGCACACCTCCCGCTGGCTCAAGGGTTACCGCAAATTTTTGGGCCTTATCAGCTTCGGATAGAGAATCCACCCGTAAGAAACCATTGCCGTTTTTGTCCACTGAAAAGATCCCTGCGTCAAATGGCTTGTTGGCAGCAATGATCCAGAGTTGGTACGTTTTGCCCGGAGGAATGGTCGGAAGGTTGGCGGCATAGAAAAGAGCCTTTCTTTCCCTGGCATTCCAGAGTATTTTGCCTGTTGAGCGAGGACTTTTTTCAGTCCCCGCCAGCATCGTGACGCGGAGTTCCGGGGTGTTGAGAAAGGCGGATTCAGACCGTAGTTGATTCTGGAGCTGGTCTAGTTTTTCCTGTTGTTGTTCTAGTTTTTCCTGTTGTTGTTCTAGCTTAGACTGTTTTCCTGAAATCTCATCATTCAATCGAGAAATATTGAAGAATGAAATGACCAGAGCTATTCCGGCCGCCGCGGCACAGGCCCAAGCCAACCAGGCTATTCTCCGTACGGATTTTTGATCTGGGGGCAAAGCCACCCGTGGCTTGAACACAGTTACCTCACGTCGGGAGGGCTCTCTATTTATTTCAGCCATCAGACGATCTTTCAAATCATTGGACGCAGCAATGTCCGGAAGGGCTTCGGGAATACGTGCAGTCAGCTCAGCAAATTCCCGAACCTGTTGGATGCAGCTCATACAACCGCTTTTGAGATGCGCTTCAAATTCGCGCAGCTCTTCCCCATCCAATGCACTCAGAGCGTAGGAGGTGCAGAGTTCCAATAATTGGTCGTGGCTCTTAGTCATCAGTTGCCCAACTCTGTTCCCAAAACCTGCTTCAATTTCATCAAACCGCTGCGAATTCTGGTCTTGATCGTCCCCAAAGGCTCTTGTAAAGCTTTTGCAATCTCGCTCTGGGACATCCCTTCGTAATAAGCCATCTCAATGGCAATCCGCTGCTCCACTGCAAGGGAACCAAAAGCCTTTCGAACCAGAAGACGATTTTCCATGTTTTTCAAGCTGTCATCAGTATCTGGCAGCTGTTCGGACAGGTTTTCAAATTCCTCGTTGTTGGAGTCCAAAATACGGCGGGCCTTGAGTGATCGGAGCTTGTCAATCGAGCGGCTGCGGGCGATCATCCCAATCCAGGTGGATAGACTCCCCCGCTGCTGGTCATAGGAAGAGGCATTACGCCATAGATGCATAAATACCTCCTGAACCACATCCTCAGCCTCTTGCCTTTCGTTCAGAACTCTCCATGCGAGATTCAACGTCAACTGGCTATAGCGATCGAATAAATGGCTGAACGCAGATTTGTCCCCTTGAGCGATTTTGCGCATGAGTTCTGCATCTTGGTTTGAAGCTGGCGAGGGAGTTGGTGACATAGCTGTTAAATGGCTCGATTCCAAGAAAAGATACACTATTCGTGTCAACATTCAAATTCAAAAACACGGGCCACTCTTCTCATTATCGAATATGTCCTGTAATCCCGGACAGAACCGAGACGTCATATTTGATCCAGCCTGGCCGGAGTCTGTGAAGTCCAACTCATCGTCGCCAACGGTGAATTACCCCTTATTGCCTTACGCAGTACGGTCACCGTTTGGATTTCAAATGATTGGAAGATTGGAGGTAGAAATTGCAGCAGTGAACGACTTAGGAGTGTGGAACGGCTTTCACGTTACCAGGCAATTTGGATCGGATGTCTTTAACAATCACTTCACCATGAAATCGGCCATTCTCTATGAACACTTCGTTGGTTTTCATCCCTGCGACGACCACGCCACCCAGATAGACCCCAGCCACGTTGCTCTCATAGGTTTCCTTATTGTAAGTAGGTTTCCGGTCCGAAGAATTCAGATTCACTCCGATGGCCTTAAAGAGATCAAAATCCGGGTGGTACCCCGTGAGGGCAAAAACGAAGTCATTCTCGATCCTCGAGGTCTTTCCTGAATTGTTCTGCAGGAGAACAGTGCGAGGAGCAATCTCAATAACCGAAGTTTCAAAAAGGGCTGTAATCTCCTTGTTTTTGATACGATTTTCAATGTCGGGTTTGATCCAATACTTGATTTGCGGGCTAAGTTCCTTATGCCGATGAATCAGCGTGACACGCGCCCCATTACGATATAAGTCCAGCGCTGCAATCGCCGCAGAATTTTTGCCCCCAATCACGGCCACATCCATGCCGTAATAGGGATGGGCTTCAGTGTAATAATGCAAGACCTTGGATGTATTTTCGCCGGGAATATTTAGATAGTTGGGTATGTCATAATACCCTGTCGCCAGGACAATTTTCCTGGCTTGATAAGTGTGGCTCACACTATCCCGCGTTTCAGTCCTAACTGTAAAATCCCCGTCATTCCCCGCAATGCTCAGGACCGTTTCATAAAGATGTAATTTCAAATGGTAAGTGTCAGCAACTCTGCGGTAGTACTTCAAGGCTTCGAAGCGAGTGGGCTTTTCATAGGAACTGACAAAAGGGAGACCTCCGATCTCCAGTAGTTCAGGGGTGGTAAAGAAAGTCATCTGTACCGGGAAGTTTTGAATGGAATTGACGATGCACCCTTTATCAATGATCCAATAATCTAATCGGCTCCTCTCGGCTTCAATGCCGCAGGCCAAGCCGGTGGGCCCGGCCCCAACAATGATGATGTCCTTAAGTGCTGTCTCCATGAGCCTCCATGCGGCTGGTTCCTAACTAGTTTCTGTCGCGAAACCCTAAGAGCCCTGCTGAGAGTGACTTTCAGCCCCGGAGGGGCGACGTAACCATAGCCCAGGGTGAGCAAAGCGGAACCCTGGGATGCAAGAAAGCCATGAGAAGAGAGCCCTGGAAGGGCGACGGAAGGTTTGCTGGATCCCTTATCCAGCGCGGTTTCCGCCGCCCCTCCGGGGCTTGGATCGATTCTTCTGTATTCCCAGGGTTACGCTTTGCGGCTGTCGCCGCTGCACTCCACCCTGGGCTACGATCCGCCG
>JBGOVH010000180.1:0-5751 GCA_041478005.1 Terriglobia bacterium
AATGGAAGTATTTCTTGGGCATATTAGCATCCATTCGCGTTCATTTGCGGCCTTCTCTTCTTCGCGTCCTTCGCGCCGTCGTGGTTGATTGATCCTCCAGCTTGTTTCCAGCACCCGATCTCAAATCCCGGCCAGGTTTGCTTGAAATTTGTGGTAACCCTGCTGCTGTGCCCAGATGTCAAGGGGAAGCGCTGCAAGCTCATCTACGTCAGGAACCGCTTCTGGCTCCTTGGTTAAGTCGACGGCATGGAGATAGCCGAGGCAGCTTTCGCAAGCCTGGACCTGGAGATGATCGAATTCACGAGCCTTGTAATAGACCAGGTTCTTATCCTCGTTCTCTCCACATGTGACGCAGTATCCACGAGGGAAGGGCCATTCATGGAAGCATAAAGAGCAGGCCAGCTTCAAGGCGTTCCCTTCGCCCTGAGGCTGCAAAACACCCGCTTGTGGAAGATGGCCACAACGAGGGCAGCGGTTTGTGGCCCTAACTACCGGCTGAATTTCATTTGCGGCCACATAAGCTTGGAGTAAAGCACGCGCGAAGAAACTGGTCAAGGATGAGTTGTCGAGTTGCTTCCAATAGTCCCTAAGAGCTTTGCGGCAGCTGTTCTCATCAAGTTGATCTGCTGCTACACGCAGACGCTGTGGACCCCGCTGGCGGACAAGTTCAATTAGTGGTAGCCGGAATTGCAGCATCCCTTCCCAGTTTAGAATCCGGGCAGAAATCTCACCCTGAAAATGGACGAGTTCAGCGTAAAATGAAAGGACTTCACAAGAGGCGGCGTAACGTTCCGAAAGAAGATGCGCCCTGAGAGCGCGTTTTGCGTTCAACGCTTGAAAATCTCTCGATACCATTTTGGATGGTGGGAAGCAGCCCAGCCGGGCCGGACCCATCCCTGGATCATACCTCTAAAAGCTTCGGGAACGGCCGCGGTTCCCATGTAAATATGCACGATAATGGCGCCAATGGAGACCACAGCCGCTGATGGATGAATCAAAATGGCCGCAAGCCGAAAAGAACGGGGCATTCTTTCCGGGAACCAGAGAAAAACACCGCTGGACAAAAGAAGGATAGTATTCACAGACTGAACCCAAAAGAGAATTTTCTGGCCGGCATTGAAGCGGCCAGCTTCAGGCAGGCCTGTTTCGTCATGCACAGCGTAGCGATGGGCCTGCCTTAGCCAGATTCGGTCATCCGCATCGATTCGCATCTGCCTTGCCCAGTTTCGAAACATGAATCCGAGCACCAGAGCAAAAAAGATCCCACCCCAGGGATGCCAGCCACGTACTGTCTCTCCACCACCAAACACCGAAGCCAGCCAAAAGAGACGTGGTGACCACAAAGCCAGGCCGGTGAATGCAGCATATAGAAAGCTTAGTGCGGACAGCCAATGAGTTGCCCGTTCGGTAAAGCTGAAGCGGTCAATTTTCTCTTCAATCTTTGGCATCCTGATATCTCCGGGGTCCATAGC
The DNA here is from genome assembly GCA_041478005.1 of Terriglobia bacterium. Lineage (GTDB taxonomy): Bacteria > Acidobacteriota > Terriglobia > Versatilivoradales > Versatilivoraceae > JBGOVH01. The sequence continues at coordinate 1,473 of JBGOVH010000180.1, forward strand.
GAAGATAGTGGAAGAATGTCCCCAGTATCCCTCCTAGCAGAACCGCATTCCCCAGCCACTTCAAAGGGCCTTTCCAAAGCCACACAGTCCACGGAATAACGGGGTCGCGCGGCAGTCCGTAGGACTCTGGGCGATCGGCATGAGCTAAAACATAAATGACGTTTGTTCCGCCCACACCCGGAGGATTGTAAACGCCAGCCTGCTGAACTCCCGTGGATCGAAGCTGCTCAGCTCGCGACTCTGCCCTGTCTAACAAGTCTTCTCTTCTTCCAAAACTTAAGCAATTGGTCGGGCAGGCCTTGATACAGGCAGGCTCCAGTCCCACGGCCGTCCTGTCGGAACACAATGTGCATTTATATACTTTATTTGTTTTGGGACTCAGCCTGGGAACATCGAAGGGGCACCCAGTGATGCAATAGCCACAACCAATGCAGTTCTGATGGTTGAAATCGACAATCCCGTTGTCGAGGACAACAATGGCGCCCGGTGCTGGACAGGCGCGAAGGCAGCCGGGATCGAAGCAATGCATGCACTGATACTTGGCCATCAACCAGGACATTTTCCCATCGCGTTCTTCCTCGTGAAACTTGATCAGGTTCCAGAAGTTGTGCGCCAGGTCTGGCATTGTTTGGTAGGAGCCACCCGCACCGCCAACAGTAAATTCCTGATCGTTCCACTCCTGGCAAGCGACTTCACAAGCCTTGCAACCGATGCAGGTTGTGGTGTCGATCAATTTGGCTACTGTATGTGTTTTGCCCATTCAGTCAAGCCTCGCAAGCTAATCAGGGATAAAAGGGCAAAAGGCGAAAAGGGGAATTCAAGAAACTATTTTCTATTGTCCATTTTCCATTTGTTATTTTCCATTTGACCCAGGTATTCGCTGCTCGCAGTCAATTACAAATGAAAAATAAACAATGGAAAATGGTAAATGTTCCTTCTTTCGCCTTTTCCCCTTTTGTCCTTTTCCCCCGTCCCCATCCATCCCCGCTCACGCCTTCTCCACATTCACCAAAAAGCCCTTATACTCGGGAGTTCCACAATTGGGGTCCACTACCGATGGGCTGAGGTTATTGATCAGTGGCCCGGTGACGCGCCCCACAAACCCCCAGTGAATGGGAAGGCCGACGTGATAAACAGTGCGGCCGTTGACTTTCAAGCCTCGCATGCGTTTGGTCACCAGGGCAGGCCCTTCCACCTTGCCCCGAGCCGAGGTCACTCGGACCAGTTCCCCATTGCGAATACCTTTTTGCCGGGCCAATTCTTCCGGCAATTCAACAAAGAAGCTGGGCTGCAATTGGGAGTTCGCGCTATTGTGCTTGGTCCAGTAGTGAAAGTGCTCGGTCAAGCGATAGGTAATGCCGACATAGGGAAACTCCTTGGATGTTCCCAAACGGTCGAGGTCACTTTTGAAAACCTTGGCCAGCGGATTCCCTTTAATTTCGGGATGCATTGGATTATCGACTGGAGATTCAACCGGCTCGTAGTGCTCCGGGAACGGGCCTTCGGCGAAATCTGGAGCGAAGAGCTTACCCACCCCTTCGCGCAGCATCATGAAGGCGCTGTAAGCATCGGGAGGAGAATCAGCCTTAGTGTCAGGAACATCCCCAGACCATTTCTTCCCGTCCCATTGGATACCCGGACGTGTGGGATCCCACGGCTTACCCTCTGAGTCAGCGGAGGCGCGATTATATAAAACCCGCCGATTTGCAGGCCAGTTCCAGGCCCAATTGGAATATAGGCCCAGGCCTGTAGGATCCTCTTGGCCGTGTCGGGCCATCATGTTGCCTGCCTCGGTGAAACAGCCCGAGTAGAGCCAGTTCCCGCAAAGGGTCGATCCGTTCTCCTTCAGCTCACCAAAGCCAGAGAGCTGGCGGCCCGAATCGATCTCGCGGCCATTGATTTCTTTGGCAATCTCCTCCAATGACGGAGACAAAGGATTCGCGTAATTCCAGCCCATGTTGAGCAGAGGCTCCGGCACTGTTCCCCCTTCCTTTTGATAAAGCTCTCTTATTTTAAGAAACAAGTGCGAAATGATCTCCTGGTCGCGCCTGGCCTGTCCTGGAGGATCCAGCGCCGCATTTTTCCACTGCAACCAGCGTGATGAATTGACAAAAGCTCCATCCTTCTCAGCGAAGCAGGCCGCCGGCAGCAGAAAGACTTCGGTTGCAATGCCGCCAGGATCATTCGCGGCAGGATAATACTTTTCCGCAAGTCGTTTGGCGTTCCAGAAGGACGAGGTTTCAGTCTCGAAGCAATCCGCCACAATCAACCATTTGAGTTTGCCGAGCGCAGAGATCATTTTGGTTGAGTTGGGTCCATTGGCGACCGGATTCATACCAAACGAGATCAGACCATCGATCCCGCCAGCATACATTTTGTCGAAGATGTATGCCCAACTATGATTATCTCCCGGCGCAATTTTGGGGAGATAGTTGTATCCAAAATCGTTTTCCCTGGTGGCTTGCTCACCATAGTAGGCCTTGAGCAAACTTACGATGAACTTGGGGGTGTTTACCCAATAGTTCATCGCATTGGGACGCAACGGCTTTGGAGTATTCTCACGAAGGTAAACATCCAGAGAGGTCTGGTGAGCCCGCGGCAATTTCAAATATCCCGGCAGCATATCCCAGGAACCAAGATCCGTGGTGCCCTGAATGTTGGCATGGCCTCGTTGCGCATTGACTCCGCCACCGGCCACTCCGATATTCCCCAGGAGTAACTGCAGCATTGCCGCCGTATGGATCAACTGAACAGCATTACTGTGATGAGTCCAGCCCAGAGCGTAAAGCACGGTCCCTCTTCTGTCCGGCCTGCCTGTTGAGCAGATGATCTCGGCGGCGCGCGTAAACTCTTCCACCGAACAACCGCAGATGGACGCTACCTTTTCAGGCGTATACCGAGAATAATGTTTCTTCATATGCTGAAACACTGAGCGGGGATGTTCGAGTGTCGCATCCACCTTGGCGTATCCCTGGCGATCTAGTTCATACTGCCAGGTGGATTTGTCGTAGTTCTTTTTTTCGGCATCCCAACCAGAGAAGAATCCATCCGCAAAATAGAATCCTTCCTTGATCAAAAACGAAGCATTGGTGTGCAAGCGGACGTATTCCGAATGGAACAGGTTGTGACTGAGCGTGTAGTGAATCAGCCCCCCCAGGAAAGCAATGTCAGTTCCTGCCCGGATTGGGGTGTAGTAGTCGGAGAGAGCTGCAGTGCGGTTAAAGCGTGGATCGACACAAACGAGCTTGGCCCCTCGTTGAAGTTTCGCTTCGATGACGAAACGAAAGCCAACTGGATGGTTTTCCGCGGGATTGCCTCCCATGACGAGAACGACATCTGTGTTGGCCACATCCGTCCAACCATTGGTCATGGCTCCCCTGCCGAAAGTGGCGGCCAGACTGGCCACCGTGGGGCCGTGTCAAAGCCGGGCCTGACTTTCACAAGGAAGAATTCCCAGGGCAAATCGGAACTTGCCAAGAAGAAAATTAACCTCATTCGTGTCGGTGCAGCCCCCGATCTGGGCCACGCGAGTCAACCGGTTCACCCGCCGGCCTTCTGAATCGTTCTCTTCGAACCATTGATCCCGGGTCTGCTTGATGAGACGCGCCATGCGTTCTAAGGCGTCTTCCCAGGAAATTGTCTTCCACTCTGTTGAGCCGGGTGCGCGGTATAGCGGTCTGGTAAGCCGCTGGTCATTAACCACGAACTGCTTGAGAGAAATGCCTTTAGAGCAGAGGGTGCCGCGATTGATGGGACTGTCAGGATCACCTTCAATATGCACCACGGTTGGCAGGACATTTTTGGCCTTATCACCAAGAGTATGGATCACCACACTGCAACCCACAGCACAGTATGGACAGATGCTGTGAGTTTGGGTAGTGCGCGAAATCTTGAGTTCCCTCACCTGTTCTGCCGCTGCGCTCAGATCGAACCCAAAAGCAGTGGTCGCGGCAGCGCCAGCTTTAATAAACCCCCGGCGCGTCAAGTGAGCTGGTTTCCAAGGCTCCCTTGGAGTTTCCTTTTCATCAATGGTTGGAGATTTCATTTACCCTGTCATCAGAACGAGGAGATTGGTTCTAACCTTGAATGACTCGTCTTCTTTTTCTTCATATTAACCAGCATTCTATCTCTGTCAAGCTTGGTCAATATAGGGGGTCGTCCTGGGTGTTTTGGGTAACTCAGAAGTGAAATATTCTGGGTGACCAACCAGTCCCTTATGTATAGCGGCAGAACTTAATTTCTTCACACCTTCCCTCTCCCTTGGAGAGCCCTTGGGGAG
>JBGOVH010000135.1:0-6639 GCA_041478005.1 Terriglobia bacterium
AAAATCCCCCCTTGAGGGGGGGCAGAAGCCCTTTGGTTGTGGGGGGTGTCCTGTTGAAAGCTGCGGTCCAACTGATTCAGGGACATCCCCCTACACCCCCTGAAGGTGTGAAGAAAGTCCGCCGGGTCGGGGGACCCGGCCTACAACACGGTGACAAGCACTTTGGAATCGTTGTAGGCCGCGTGCCCTCACGCGGCGTTTTCCAATTCTTTCACACCTTCCCTTCAAAGGGAGGAATCGTCCATTTTCATCTGTCGTGGCGCCGCGCAGCGGCATGGGGAACTCCTTTTGAAAATGAACTCTGCAGACCCGTCCTTCTCGTACTCGTGCTCTTACTCGATCGACGGTCAAAGCCGAGCGCGAGTAAGACCACGAATTCGGGTTCAAGGGATCACCGGCAAGATCACGTAAGAGACGTGAATCTTATTATGGTGAATTTGATTTTCAGCAGTTCTCCATTCTCTCTCGTCGTAGTTATTGCCACCTGTATTTAAGTTGCGCTCGAAGCGAGGAAAGTTGCTGCTCGATATTTCCAGGCGGATGCGATGACCTGGCCCGAAATAATTGCTTGTGGCCTGCAGATCCACTTTTACCTGGTAAACTTCACCAGGTTTCATCCAGACCTTTTTGTCAAAACCTTCCCGATATCGAAGTCGAAGAATTCCTTCGTGAATGTTGTAAGCTGTGCCATCTGGGTAGACATCCACCAACTTGGATGTAAGATCGGTATCTCGCACTGATGAAGAGACATTGATAATGGCCTCAATCGGGCCGGTGACCTCAATTCCCTGCTCCAGTGCAGAGGTCGTGTAAACCAAAACATCCTGGCGTGTTTCCACGTCTGATTGATCCTGACCGCCAACTGTCAAATCTGGAGTCCCGCCTCCGAGATCCGGGCCACCCACTGTCGGGACCGGTGTTTGAGGGTCGTAGGCAAAATGATCAGGGGCTTCATCGCCTGGTGGCTCCGTACTCAAGACACCTGTTCCAAATCGGCTATTGGCGTGCCCGCCGCTGTGCAGGTAAAACTTTGTGAAATGAGTGCGTGCCAGTGGCCATTCCTGTTCTCCACGCCATTGGTTGCGACCCATTACAAAGATTTGAACCTTGGGCATCTTGGTGACGCCATTCTCGATTCCCTTCAACCAATACTCAAACCAACGAACATAGGTCCCGTAGAAATCAAATTGAGCATCTCCTAGATTTCGTCTTCCAACGACAGTTTCTTCTGAGCACTTGTCAAACTTGCAATGGGTGACAGGGGCAACGATGGCAAACTGATTATCGCGCGCCCGGGCGCTTCCGCTGTTCTTCTTCAACAGGTTGAGAAGTTTCAAGGAGTCCGCTGGACCATAGTCGTACCAGGAATCGATAGAGAGAGCAGGAACGTCGAAACGGTCTGAATCCTTGACATAGCCAAATTGATCCCACCAAGGATCCGACGGAGCATGGGAAACAAAACCTTCCCAATCCGTGGGCGGCACTCCAGTCTTTTTCACCATATCGATGACAGGAAGGCTTCTCCAAAGCCGGCCAAAATCAACTTCTGGGAAAACGGGAGCCAAACTGAAGTAGCGGGCTGCTTGCACAAATTGGCTATGGGGTGCATTGGTTGGCAACACGGGTCTGAGTTTGCTTCCGTTATGGATAAACCAGCCAGAGCCACCGGCCAATTCCATCACGCCCCCTTGCATCAGCCCTGCAAAGCGGTATGCCCCGCCGCCTGCCTGCGGGATCATGGCTGCCAGGTGAGGGTTCCGCAGCTTGGACATTTCCATTTGGTTCTCACCGCTATAGGAACATCCGTAGCTTCCAACCTTGCCGTTCGCCCAAGGCTCGGCTGCGAGCCAGTCCACAGCATCATAACCGTCTCGGGTATCGGCAGCTGAAACAATGTACTCTCCTCCTTCTGATTCATACTTGCTACGGACATCTTGAACGGCTACTACGAAACCCTGACTGGCAAATATGTATGTGGCTGAACCTTCCCGGCGATAGGTTCCTTTGTTGTACGGCGTGCGAATCATGATAACCGGGAGTTTTTCCGTCATCCCTTCCGGGAAGTATAGGTCCGTAGAAAGCTTGACTCCATCTCGCATGGGAACCAGGATACTGGGTTCCATGCGTACCTTGTATTTCGGGGTTGGCAGCGGGTAGCGTGGCTTGGAATCCTCTCCCAGCAGGTTGAAGAGTAAGATGTGCGAAAAGAAAACGCTAAGAAAAAGTTTCAAAACATATGGGGTCCAACGGCACATTGGATATCTCCTAAAAATGAGAGCAAATTCAGAAAAGCCCCCCTTGGAGTGCGGCTGCTTGCTGCCGCTTTGGCTGGCGCCAGCTGGGCTGGCGCCTAGGGTTGGAACCTCGATCAGACTTGGCATTGAGGTTATGTAGCAGCAAGCTGCCGGTTGGACCGAACTTGATCCACAAAGCGGCAGCAAGCTGCCGCACTCCAAAAATGTGCAAACTCCAGGGATCCGAAGGATCTTGCCTCCTGTAGCACGGAGTCGTTTTTCCTGACTCTGCGGCTCATGAGTGATTTCGGGAGGGAAAGCCGGAGCAGCCTTCTCAAAGGTTTATCAGAACAAATCCATCAGCCCGACATTGGCCACTACTTTGGAATCCCCTGATTTCAGGAAGGCAATAAGATCGAGTAACTGTTTCACGCTATAAATCTCACCATACTTGTCCGGCATGGCAGACCGATTTTCGATATTTGAACCTTGAATGTCGGATTTCCCGATCGTTCTAAGTACCGGCGGGAAACTCCCAACATCGTACACTTTTAGTTGCAGGTCATTCTCTTCAACCTTCAACCCACTGATTTGTTCGCCACTCTTAGTCGCAATTCTTAACAGGGTGTAACCAGGAGAAAGCACAGCTCCGGGAAGCAAGATTTCTTTGAGGATTTCTTTCGCGGACTTTTGACCGATTCTGGCCTTGTTTAAATCAGGTCCGATATCGGCCCCTGATCCACGAAACTTGTGGCAGGTTGCACAATTGAGGTCATTAGACGAATCAAAGAATAGCGCTTTCCCTTTCTCCGGATCCCCAATCAGCTGTGGATTCTCACGTCGATTGGGCTGTGTAAAAGCTTGCGAAGAAGCCGGGGTTGATCCCGAACTCTTATCTGACAATGCAGGCCTAACTTCCTGGGATTTCTCGACACTCGCAGATGCTGGAGACTCGTCAGAATCAGACTTCAGTTTCGAAAGGGTCAGAATATAGGCCACCACTGACCAGATTTCCTGTTCAGAGAGCCTATCCTTCCAAGCGGGCATGGAAGAACCAGGGATCCCTTTCGAAGTCACGTTGAAAAGATACTCCTTCTCAAACTCCTTTCCACGAAGTCTCGGACCGCGGCCTGCCCGCCCTCCTTTCCCATGACAATAGCCCACCGAACAATTCTTGGCAAAAAGCTCGTCTCCCATGGCAATCGCGTTTGGATCGGTAAGAGTCATCGGCGGGGCTGTCTGTGTGAGAGTGTATCCCCAGTCAAAGAGTATAGAGAGCAAGCAAAGGGTGAATGAAAGTATGAGATGTCGGCTCGTCATGAAAAACCGTGTTGGGCGCTCTGGACGCTTCTGCAACAACGCGCCAATTCAGTTCGGGAAAAGTCTAGACTGGTTTAGGTCTCCATTTTAATTCGTGCTCTTGCTCTTGCTTGCGATGAATCGAGCAAGAGTAAGATGGAAGGACGCGTGAGAGATAGCATTCCCCGTGTTCCCCGTGGTTAACTTCTTGTACAACCTTGACAATTATTCAGATAACGCGAAGACATACAACGTACATCCGCCCGGAATGTCTTCGGTCTCTGGCCAGAGTTGGGGAAACAACCCTGCCACTGCCGAGCCCCAACCAACGGGGACGGCAATATATTGTTTTCCATTCACCGAATAGGTAACCGGGGAACCCCGATGGCCAGAGCCTGTAAGGAAACTCCAGATTTTTGCTCCACTGCCGGCATCAAAAGCCATGAAATTTCCTTCCGGATCCCCAGTGAAGACCACGTCCCCACCTGTCGCCAGAGCCGAAGCCAGCAGCGGGTATTTCGATTTGTAGCTCCACTTCTTCTTCCCTGTCACGGGATCACAGGCATCAAAGTGGCCACCAGGCTCGCCGCTTGGCGGTTTCCGAAGCTCAAAAACCCCGCCAAAGAATGTCGATCCAGTCCTGGGCTCTTCCTTTTGCACTGTTACCATTTGACACCACTCAATTCCGGTTGTGTAGAACAAACCCGTCTTCGGGCTATAGGCCGCATGGTTCCAGCTTCGCCCTCCTCCGATGGAGGGGCAGATTAGCGTTGGCTTGCCTACGGGCGGTTCATTGCGTCCCAAGAGATTTCCCTGAGGATCAATCCCCGTGATCCAGTTTAGGCTTTCCACCAGTGGCCAGGCGTTTACGAACTTGCCATCAGCGCGGTCCAGAACCCAGGTGTAGCCTCCTTTGTTTGGATTGACCAGCAGCTTGCGCTTGACTCCTTTGACAGGCAGATCCAACAAAACGGATTCATACGCCGTATCCCAATCCCAGACATCGTGAGGAATTTCCTGGTAATACCACTTCAATTGTCCATTATCAGGATCCAGAGCCACAATGCTATCGGTGTACAAATTGGAACCCGCCCGATCTTCTCCGTAAAAGTCAGCGGCAGGATTACCGATCCCCCAGTAGAGGAGGTTGAGCTCGTGGTCGTAGGATCCTGTCATCCAGGTAGATCCTCCACCCGATTTCCAGCTTTCCCCAAGCCAGGTTTCATGCCCCTTTTCTCCAGGGCCCGGAATAGCCCAGAATCGCCAGGCTCGTTTCCCTGTTTTGGCTTCAAAGGCGTTGAGATAACCGCGATGAGCGGAATCGCCGCCCGTCACCCCAACAATCACTTTGTCTTTGACAACCAAAGGAGCTCCGGTGATGTTACAACCGCACTGTTCCATGCTTTCGATGTTGACATTCCAAACTTCCCTTCCCGTCTTTATGTCCAGAGCCACCAGATGGTTGTCCAAAGTCCCCATAAACACCAGGCCATGCCCCAAAGCGACACCCCGATTCCAGGGACCGTAAATGAGTCCAAACTGTTTCGGAGGCGGATAGTAGTAATGCCAGATCTCTTTGCCTGTTGCGGCGTTGATGGCAAAGACCCGATTATTAGGTGAGGTGATATACATGATTCCGTCAGCCACCAGGGGAGTACATTGAAACCCCCCGTCGACTTTGCCGGTTTGGAAAGTCCAGACGGGAACCAGTTTCTTGATGTTGTTCTTATTGATTTGGTCCAGAGAACTATAGCGCCAGGCGTTGTAAGTCCCTGAATACGTCAGCCAATTCTGCGGTTCTCTGGCAGCGTCATTGAGACGTTGTGGAGTCACTTCAGCGGCGCCCAAACAACGGGTAAAACCTTGAAAGAGGATCGTGAGAAAACAAACCAAGAGGAAGAGGCAGGCTCGACTATATTTTGGCATAGGATTTTTTCTGTTGATGTGAAATGAGAACTGCAAAACCTTCAGACACCTTCTGAGCGAGTAAGAAAAACGGTTCTCTCACCCCATTACGGGAACTATCCACGTTCCAAATTCACTAGGCTGGACACAGGGAACAATGCGTAGCCACGGTGAGCGTCTTTGCGAGCCGTGGGTTTTGGACATGCACGAAGTGGATACCGGCTCCCACGAGACCACCGGACTTTTCGGTTCAAACCAGCACGCATCCACTATTATTGGTTCAAACACCAATACCCACGGCTCGCAAAGGCGCTCACCGTGGCTACCACACCTTCCGTGTACAGTCCGAAGAGGTGGGCAAAGACAGGTTTGGGACAATGTGCTAGCGAACTCGCTCCATGTACTTCCCTTCGTTGGTGTCTATCCGAATTTTTTCCCCGGCTTCGACAAAGGGAGGAACCTGAACAACCAGTCCGGTTTCCATTTTGGCCGGCTTGTTAACGTTGGATGCAGTGGCGCTCTTCAAGCCGGGTTCGGTCTCAATCACTTCCATTACTACGGTAGGCGGCAAATCGATGCCGATCGGATTCCCTTCGTAGAACTCCACTTTTATTTTAATGTTCGGAATTAGATAGAGAACGCTCTCGCCAAGGATCTCCTGGTTGAGGTGAATCTGCTCATAGGTTTCGGTATTCATGAAATAATAGTCGCTAGTGTCCTTGTAGAGATACTCCATCTCTTGTTCATCGAGAGAAACCTTTTCGACCATGTCAACGGAACGGAAGCGGAATTCACCCATCGAGCCATTCCTCAGGTTTCTGAGTTTGGCCTGAACAAAGCCCCTTAGATTTCCGGGCGTTTTATGCTGGGCCGAAAAAACCGAAAATAATTCGCCATCCTTTTTGATGACCATTCCTCTTCTTAAACTTGTTGCTGAAATCATTTAAGTAAATCCCTCCCCCAAAAAGTCATCTCCCTTTTGTGTTTGTTTCGTTTGACTCCTGAACCTTGTTTCGTTGCCGCTCACGTATCATCGTCTCTATCTCTTCCACCCGTCTCGGCAAATTCTTGGATAGAAGCTCGTATCCCGTTTCTGTAACCAGGACGTCATCTTCGAGCCGGATGCCGATGTTTTCTTCAGGGATATAAATTCCTGGTTCAACCGTGATGACCATGCCAGGTTCCAGGAGTCTTGAAGTAT
>JBGOVH010000029.1:0-11519 GCA_041478005.1 Terriglobia bacterium
ATGGTTTTAGCTTTGGGCTATCTTGGCTATAAATTCGTGCCTCCCTTGGTCAATCATTATCAACTTAAGGACGCCTTGAAGGAGATTGCCGTCTACCACACAGCTGGCTTGGGCTCTAGAATTGGAGGGGCTGGCGCCAATGCCGAAATCCAGGAAGCTGTCCTAAAAAAGGCAAGGGAACTGGAAATCCCGCTGCAAAAGGAAAACATAAAAATACGGAGAGAAGGCGATGTTATCTTTATTACGGTTTCATATACCATTCCCGTTGGATTGCCTGGTCGAGCGTACAATCTCAATTTCGAGTTCACCAGCCACAATTAACTCATTAGCTTTAGACCGAATTGTCTCCGTCAAATCCAGAGTCTGTGCTCTCGCTCGTGCTCTGACTCCGAATACGACCAGAGTACGAGCAATAACACGATCAAAGCGGCCCTTTGCAGATTCCATTTACGACAGGGCGACCTTTAAGGGCTGGGTCAGTTTGACACTTAGGTTTGACCCAGAAGCAAACCCTGTTTCCTTTCCTCTCGTAGCAAGAACCGCGCCGGTTCCAGCGGCACCACCCGTTGCGGCACCAATGGCTGCGCCTTTTCCGCCCCCTGCGATTGCTCCGATGGCAGTCCCAATTCCCGCCCCACCCCCGATAATCAAGGCGTCTTTCTTATGAGTTGTAGGCGCCGTATGGGAGACACCAGCAGCCTGAATGGGATAAGACTGGCCGTTAGGTAATATTATTTCTGTAAACTTGAGCGACATGTACGCAACGCCCTTAACCCTCCCCGACCTCCTAGATTCAGACACCACGCCCCTAACCGTGCTTCCCAGAGGGACGACCACCTTGTCATTGATTCTGACATCATCTACAACTTTCATAGTAAACGGATCGCCTGGCGCATTACTATTAGTGGTCAGTGCGTGTTGCAGGGACGCCCGAATCACCGTTCCAGCAGCAAGGGTCTCCAGATGATTCTTGGACTCAATGTCCTTCTTTACGCCACTCATTGTCTGTTCGGTTGTCCTCGATGTATCGGAACTCGTTACGGCAGGACCACTGCAGCCCACACTTAAGAGAAGAATTAACCCCGAAAGAATAATCAAAGTTTTGCGCATAAAAATCATGCCTCCTGTTCTAGAGATCTTGATCCTCGTTTCAAATGCTGTCATCCCCGTATGCAAGGGTGTTTCCAAAGGGCTCCCCCAAACTAACTCTCACTATTGGAAAAGTTTGCAAGGCTTAGGACTTTTTTTCTGAAACAGGAATTCTTACAGAATGGTTGTAATTATTACGTTTGTGGGAGAAGTAGGGAGGAATACCTTTGAAATCGAGAAATGGCCAAGGCAAGCGTGCCGTTTTCCTTGGCCAGTCATGTGCTAAAACCCTTAACGTATGCGCCGAATCTGGGCGGTGAGCGTCGTTACGCTCTTAGGCTCGAGATGGAAAGGGATTTGAGAACCGCTTTGGGGTGGCAGCGGGATTTGAGCAAAGTCCTCTTTTTCTGAGGTACGGTAGGCGATCATGCGTTCAAGGTTCCAGCCGCTCATTTCGAGCGTCTCATTTGCAGGTTCCTGCGTTGGATTGATAAATATCAACGTGATCCTGTTGTATTCTGGATTACGGAAGGCAATGACGGGCGACAAACCTCCTGCAGCCGAAATTCTTACGGAGTTCTTGGGGAGGAACCGGCTGAACTGCGAAAAACACCAAAATCGTTTTGTGGGCTTTATGCTTGTACCTTCTTTCTCCATCAGACCCAACCTGCCGTTCCAGCCAGCAGGAGCGACAAGTGTCCAGTAGAGCCAGGCCTGACAATCTGAGAAGGCAAGATCGTTTAGCATCTGTCCAGCCAGAGTCAATCCACCTTCGATCCCTGAGGATTTCTCTCCCGGCGGCAATGCGAATTCTGTTTGCCAGAGTCTGTAGTTTTGCCTCTTATAGATTCCTTTGGCCGCGGCCTTATCCGTCGTGGTTCCTAAGTAAGAGTGCGCGCCGATGTGAGAAATTAAATCTCTGGCTTCAACATCCTCCAAAGTAGGTTGGAGATAAGGACCCAACTGGGCCCAGTTCAATTCCGGGAGCATCAATTTCGTCGGTATGCCTCTCTCCTTGAATTGTTTTCCAACAACCTTGAGGAACTGCTTTAGCTGATCGCTTTTCCATATGCAACTTTGAAACGGCAGGGCGCTCTCTGGTTCGTTTTGGAGGCTGATGACTTGAATATCGAGGTTGCGAAGTTTCTTATAAAACTCTAAATAAGCGACCAAGTAGGTGGCAAAGTCGTCATAATGTTTGGGAAGCAGCTCCCCGCCGTCTCGGAACGATTCGTTTGTTTTCCACTGTGGCGGTGGAGTCCAGACACAGCTATTGATGATCATTTCATCCTGACGCCTTTTGGCCTCTCGATATAGATCGAACTGGGCCGTTTCGTTTTCATCGTCTGCGAAGTAGTAAATGAAACCACGCAGATACATGGGATGCGTAAAAGCCAGTCGCTTTCCTGTCCATGCAATTTCACTCCGAATGATGTTGAGTCGCAATCCGTCAGCGCCAAAGACCAGATCCAGTAACTTGGCTCGTTCCGTGCCGGGTAGATTCATAATCTCCCGGGCGCTTCCATTACCAATGGTCACCCCGAACCCATCCATGCGTTGGTATTGCACTTCCGGCTGGACTAAAACAGGTTTTATCTGTGAGAAGAAATTGGAAGGGATAAGAGAAAGTACGAAACTCAGCACAAAGGTGAGACTTCCTATTTGCCCAAGAGGAGAAAGGCCCCTCAAATCTATCATGATTTTCACTAACACCTGGAGTAGTGACACTTTACGCCTCAAAGGTCAAATTATAACCACCTAATTTGACTTTACGGGTATTGTGAAGGAGAGGACTGTTCCGGCTCTTTGGACAACGAGGCTTTCGTGCCTATGGGTAACGATGGCTGCATGCCAGACTGAACAGAAGCTCCAACAAGATTGGCAACCGCCGACCGAAGTTCCTTCACATTGCCTTTACCGTTCGGGTGCACTCGATTCGTCAGGATGATCAGGAAGGTCTGTGTATCTGGGTCGAGCCAAAGGGATGTTCCCGTGTAACCCGTATGACCGTATGAATGCAATGAGAAGAAATCACCCTTGACTGAGGAATAACGGGACTGAATGTCCCAGCCCAATCCACGAATGTCAGCTTTTCCCTCTGGCGTCTGAGGGGATGTCATCTGAGCAACGATTTCTGGCTTAAGAATTTTGATTCCACCCAGCATGCCATGATTCAGGTACATTTGGCAGAATCGAGACAGATCCTGCGCCGTAGAGAACAAGCCGGCATCTCCGGCTACTCCGCCCAGCTTCGAAGCTAATGGATCATGTACCTGCCCTCGCATCATGCCTCCATCCTTGCGTCTTTCCGTAGGTGCAATCCGATACATTTCTTCTCGAGGGGGAAGGAAAAAGGTAGAGGTCATCCCGAGCGGGCTAAAGATGTGCTTCTCTGCAAATCTGTCTAAGGTCATGCCGCTGACGCGTTCAACGACCTTGCCTAGGACAATAAAACCTAAATCACTATATAAAAATCGTTCGCCAGGCCGGGCGACAGGCTTGACCTGGTAGATCTTATTCAATAGGTTCTTCGAAGATATCTTGCGCCTCTTTGACAAACGAAGGTCCGCCGGTAAACCGGAATAATGAATCATCAATTGACGAACGGTAATCTTCCCTTTGCCACTCTGGGCAAAGGCTGGCAGATATTTGGCTGCCGGATCTTCCAACTTCACCTTTCCTTGTTGTACGAGAAGCAAAATAGCCGGGGCTGTGGCTACCACTTTGGTGAGTGAGGCCAGGTCAAAAAGGGTGTCTAAAGTCATTGGCTCAATCGCTGGCTCGATACTTCGGTTTCCATAGGCCTTGCTAAGAATCACTTTTTCTTTGTGACCTACTAGAAGGACTGCCCCCGGCGTGTTGCCTTCAGCGATGGCCTTTTCCACAGCTCTGTCGATTTCTACAGAACTCATTGCGGAAGCAGAGAGCGTTTCTGAAGGGCTAATCTGACCTTCATGGGAGGCATAGACTGCTAGTGCGTGAAAATTAGAAAAGAAGAGAATCAACAGAAGAAATAATAAAGGAAGCATTTCGAAATTCCTGATCCAAACCTAATGACGGCTTTACCTAATATCATCGCTTCTTTCGGATAGAAAGTTTAGCCATAAGTCACTAGTTCAGAAAATGATTTCGAAATGGATCGGCTGGGAAGAAGTTGTGGAACATCTTTGGACCTATTGCTCTTCCCGATAAGGACTCAATAAACTTTCGATGCGGGCAGATAGACAAGAGTTATTTGGCTTCCTTCTCAACCCTGGCCGATTTTTTCTTCTTTGTTACGGATGCTACGGAAGCCGTGGATGCCTTCTTGGCCGTGAAGCTTTTCATTGCCGTTTCTTCATCATCAAAAATTTCAAAGACCGAAAGCAGATTCATCACCTTAAACACTTCCAGTATTTTGGGCTTTACCTTAAGAAGCTTAAGGTGACCCCCATCCTGAGTTAACGAGGTATGGGTGCTCACAAGAAATCCCACGCCGGTGCTGTCAATGTAAGGAACACCATCCATGTCGATGAGGAGTTTCTCAATTCCCATGCTGAACACGTTTTTTATTTTTTCCCTCAGAAAGAAGCTATCGCTCCCGGCCATAAACTTTCCGTCGAGCTTTAATACACAGACATCACCAACTACCCTTAATGTGAATTTCAAATTATTTATTCCTCCTGGGATACTTTGCCAAAGGATTGCGGATGTTGACCTGGCCCTGCAGAGCTGCATCTTGACTTGTGCCGGAACGCACAACCCAAAAAGAAGGGTTTGACGCTAATGTCCCGAAACCGATTTGGAAAATGAAAACACCCGGCAGGGATTTAATTAACGGTATTGTTATATTAGTGATTTTGGATGGAATGGGCAAGAGCTTTTCAAATTTAGTTTTGAGGATCAAAAAAAGACTCATCCTCAGAGCGTCGAAAAAATGATAGACAATTTGGGCGACTTGTATAGAATTAAGAAAATCCAAGCAGCGAGCAAGCGAATTCATTGAACGCTTTGTGCCTCGCTATGAGTTTAACCAAGGAGTGTCCCATGTCAGAAGAGAAGCCAGCGCTAGACGATAAGAAAATGGACCGTCGCGCAGCCATTAAGGGCGTGGCTGTCGGTGTGGGCACACTGACCAGTCTTCCGATTTTGAACAATGTTGCCGCAGCCCAGGGACATCAGCATCATGTGGCGGTTCCATTGGTGGCGGAGACAGTAGCTTCCAGGGCGCCGTCATTTTTCGACAAGCACCAGTATGCCACAATCACAGGATTAGCTTCTTTGATCATTCCTACTGACGAGACTCCCGGAGCGCGCGAAGCCAAGGTAAGTGAGTATATTGATATGATTGTGGGTGAATCCTCCAACGACGTCAAAAGGGTTTATCTTGATGGCCTGGCGTGGCTTGACAAGACCGGCAACTCGCGGCATAAGAAGAAATTTATCGATCTTACAAACAAGCAGCAGGTTGAAATACTTACCGAAATCAGCAACATCAAGAATCCCACTTCGGAAAATGAACTTCAGACAAAGTTCTTTAAGGCAATTAAGGAAATAACGATCGATGGGTTTTATACTTCCAAAATCGGCATCGAAGAATTAGGCTACATAGGAAATACCGTTCTTGACGAATTTCCTGGTTGCACCCACCCCGAACACCAGAGTTGAATTTCTTCTTAACCCTTTGCAGTCGTTTTCAAGACGTCATGGCAAGCGGCCGCGCGTTCAGTTTCGCTCCCACCCTATCGTAGTTGGTTCAATAAGTCGAAATAAGGTGGAGACAATGCCAAATGTGTTGCTCCTTGCAAATCGCTCAACCTGGGTTGGTTCGTGGACATATCTGGTTGACTCAGAATTAACAGCGTTTCGATAGAGAAGCCAGTGTTTGCGCTCCCTGAATTTTGTCAGCAAAAGAGAACCCTTCTTCTTTCAGCTCTTCTGATCGTTCTCATTGGCTGTGGATTCCTAGTCATCACCATTCAACGCAAAGTTGAATCCGTTGTAAACTCATCCCGGCTAGCCGTTGCCGGCCAGCGCAGCGTCAAGCTAAGATCAAGGGTCATCGTTCCTCAAGCCAGGCTGGGATCTTTCCTTCTGCCCTCGATTGTTAAGGTTCGAGGCGCGATGCTTTTCCAAGATCATCTTTTCTTCACTTCCAATCAAGGACTTCTCGAGTGCGATCTCACCGGGCAAGAGATTCATCTCTATAGTGCCTTGCAAGGATTACCTGGGAATTCCCTGGGGCCTATAGTCAGGACGGGTGATGCGCTCTGGATAGGGGTCTCCCCCCAGGGACTTCTTAAGTTCAATGGGATTCAGTTTGACTACTTCTTTGCGGACCAGACAACCGACTTCGAAATCACCGCCCTTCTCGCATTGCCAACAGGAGAACTGCTTATCGGGACCAAACATAGAGGATTGGTAGTTTTTCAGGAAGATCACGTCACGGAGTTTGCTTCTCAAACGAGCGCAGAATTCATTACCTCTCTTCTAGGAGATGATCATCAAATTACCGTGGGAACTTTGGGTGGAGGCGTCTTTCTTTACCGTCAAGGGGTATTCCAGCAATTGGGCAAGGGTTCAACTTTGGAGGGAAGACTGCTGGATAACCACATCACAGCATTGGCTGGGAATCATCAGGCAGTTTATGTAGGAACGCCTCTGGGGATTAATCAGATCAAGGACGGAAAAGTAACGCGAAGTCTGGCTTCGGGATTCGTGATTCGATCCCTTTTCCTGGGAAAGAGGCTGCTGGCGGGAACTGACGAAGGAATTCTTTCCATTGATCTAGAGTTACGAAATCCCGGGTCAGCCATAGCATTGGATAACATTAAGTATGTCGATTCCTACAAGAGCTCAGTCCAGCCGGCACTTACTGGTGCCACCCTTGACGGTGAAGGGTTGGAGAAGGCTGCCAGCGCGGGTCCTACTTCCCTTGCCCAATTGGGGGCTAGCACGGTAAATGGCTTTTTCTCATTTCGCAACGATCTGCTGGCTATGACCGATGCGGGGCTTTACTTGACGGACATGATCGCGAGAATCGAGTGGAAGAGATTTGGTCCCACTGATTTATCCACAACGGCCATGTTATCCTCGCCTAGAAAAGAATCAGAAAAAGTCAGGCAAGCAAGCTCTCCTCTCTCCGATACAAATGTCTCCGCCTTGGCCATTGATCGAGATCAGAACCTCTGGGTCGGATTCTTTGATCGTGGGCTAGATATTCTAAATTCTCAAGGACAGCGCATTTCTCACTACGAAGACGACCGTATTTTTTGCATTAATCACATTCTTGCCTCCCAAGATGGACAAGTGACGGTATCTACTGCTAACGGCGTGGCTGTGTTTCATGGGACACAACTAGGTCAATTCATCACTGATAAGGAAGGGCTAATTCATCGGAGTGTTGCTATTACCCAGCCCATCGGTCCAACGTCTCAACACCTCTTGGCGGCCACAGCGGAAGGAGTTACTCTTATCAAAAACAATCGGCCTGTCCAGAGCCTCTTTGCCTTCCACGGGCTGGCGAATAACCATGTCTATTCTGTTAATGTCCTGGGAAATCGAACTTATCTTGGAACGTTGGGTGGCATTAGTGTGATGCAAGACTCTCAAATTGTTTCTTCTTGGACTACTGCGAATTCGGCCCTTTCTGTGAACTGGGTTAATGCTCTGGTATCAATGAATGGCAAATTGTTTATCGGGACCTATGGCGGCGGTGTGCAGAGCGTTGACTCATTCGGACAATGGACTGACTATAGTCCTGTCATCGGGAAATTCGAGGTCAATCCCAATGCCATGGCAGTTGATGTGGACACGCTGTATGTGGGGACTCTGGATCGAGGATTTTTTGTTCATCGTCCCGATCAGGATACCTGGCTTCATGTTATGGATGGGCTCCCTTCAACAAGCGTCACATCCTTTGCTTTTGAAAGTTCGAACTTATTGGTAGGGACAGACAATGGAATCGTGCGGATTCAAAAAGATGCCCTTCATTAGAAGATTCTGAATATGAGAAAGCTAAGAATTCTATTTCTTTTCTATTTCATTTCGAAACTGGTTGTGGCCGCTCTTGGAGATGCCGGAGTGGTCATTCCGTCTTCTGAAAGCAACAAGCCTGATCCGAAAAAGCTTTCTCTATCCGACATGCAAGTTTCAATCCTGGTAGATAATCAGAATGCCCAGGTTAAGATCAGGCAAATCTTTGCCAGTCACGTCGGAAATGTTCTTGAGGGCCAATATCTATTTGCATTGAATCCGGATGCCTTGATTTCGGATTTTGCTGTATGGGATGGCCCCATCCGAATTCCTGGTGTCATTTTGGAACGCAAACGAGCGGAGGAGATTTACAACGCTTTACGTCTTCAGGCTATCGATCCGGGCTTGTTGCAGCAAGCTGAACAAGGAGAGGAGGGGGGCAGCCGCGTCTCGTTTTTCTCGGCAAAGTTGACGCCCATCCCTGGCTTCGGGACAAAACGCCTGGAGTTGGAATACACCGAACGCTTGCCGGTGGAACAGTTGCGAAGTTACTTCTACTTTCCCCTGAAGCCTCGGCAGTTTCAAAATCAAACAGCTGACCATCTGCGTGTTGACCTCACCATCCGACACGCCATGCCGCTGGCCGACTTTAAGCAAGCCAATGCTTCTTTTCCATTGCAGATAGAACGTCAGACACCCAATGAAATCCAGGCCCACTTCGAAGGTTCTGATGTCAAGTTCACCGACGACTTTGCTTTTACCTATGAATTGAAATCTTCCGCCAATCTTTCTGTTCTCTTTTATCGGTCAAAGGACGATCGATTTGCCAAAGCGGGCCTGCCCATTACAGCTTTCGAAAGGCCCGCCACATCAGACAAAGACAACGAGCCTGGCTATTTTCAGGCCAATGCGCTTTTCAACGAGGGGCATGAATCCTTGTCCAAGCACATGCCCTCGCTGTTCATTCTCCTTTTTGACGCATCATTGTCCATTCGCTGGGACAAGTTGGAGCGACAATTTGAGGCTCTTGAAAAAATTCTTTACCAATTCAGGCCAGAAGACCGATTTCAGTTGCTGCTATTCAATAGCAATGTGTTTTCTTTTCAATCCTCTCCAGTTCAAGCCACAAAAGAGAACGTTCTCGCTGCTCTGGAATTTGTCAAGAAGGCTCGCCTGGCTGGAGGAACGGATTTGAAACAGGCTCTTAAAACGGCTCTGGATCAAGTTGGCGCCCAACCTGGTTTTACCACACGGGCCGTGCTACTAAGTGATGGGAACGCTACGCTGGGGGTTTTATCTTCTAAGAAGATCGCCAGCTGGTTTTCTTCTGCCAACAGTACGCCGGAAGGAGAGCGTAAACTGAAGCTTTATGCATATGGAATCGGAAATGACAGCAACAAGACCCTCTTGAGAGAGCTAGCGGGAAGCAGTGGTGGAATTTTCGAGGTTGTGGCTGAAACGGAAGCCACTGAATTCAAGCTCGCCAACTTCGTCGGCCACTTGATCCTTGATCCACTAAGAAATCTAGAATTGAAAATTTCACAAACGGAAAACTTCTTTCAGATTTATCGCAGTCCCGAGGACTCTGTATTTCAAAACGGGATGGCCTCCTGGGTGGGGCAATATCGAAAGCCCGTCAAAGGCGTTAGGTTTACCGTGACAGCCACTCACCGTGGCAATCCGGTCGAGCTAAGCCAGAAGATTGATTTGCCATCTGAAGCGCCTGATCACCTCTTCATTCCCCGAAGCTGGGCAAAAGCCCGTGTGGATTTCCTGCTTCGAAAAATCGAATTGGAGGGCGAAGATGTCGAAAGCATCAATGAAATCATCCGACTTTCCAAGAAATATAAATTTGTCACGCCTTATACGTCTTTTCTGGCGGCTCCTCGTTCATTGTTGCGACCCCGCCTCATCAAGCCAGGTGACCCGGTTTTGCGCGTGCGCACGGATCGTGGCATTACCAGTATTATGGCGGTCTTTCCATTCGGACTAATCAAGCCGCTCAAATTCTTAACATCGGAAGATACCTGGCAGACACGCTTTCTGGCTCCCAAGGAAATGGTGGATGGCACTTATTACTGCCGGTTGATTCTGCGCGACACACAGGGCCGTGTTTACGAGGAAAAGAAGAGCTTCGTTATTGACAGCCGGGCGCCGACACTCCAGGCTGTTGTTGATCGTGCTAGCTACCATCCAGGCGATACGGTGCAGGTGAAAGTGCGCAGTGATGCTGATACGCGTAGGATTCGCCTCCGCCTTTCCAACTTGGAACCTGTGGAGGCCCACTGGAGCGAACATAGTCAGACGAACCTTGGCTACGTCGTGCTACCTGCAGAGATCGCTACCGGACAATATAGCATCGAGATCTTTGCCGAAGATTTTGCGCATAATGGTTCGAGCGGGAAAGTGAAGATCTCGGTGGTGAGATGAAGAGAATAGTTCAGATGCAGATGAATTCGGAAGCCAGCCACAGAGGCACAGCGCGGCCTTCGGCTGCAACGAAGATCCCCTCCTATTTTAGGAGGGGGCCAGGGGGTGGTAAATGGTCGGAGAGCACTGGCGGGTCGACCACCCCCTACCCTCTCCTGATCCAGGAGGGGAGCCACTCGTGGGCAAAATCTTGCTAAAACAAGATTCAACGATCTTGAATAACAGAGACACGGAGAAACAAGTGAGAATGCTCCTGTTTGTCTTTGGAGAGAAGAACAGATGAGTCAGCACCCCATTCCCCCTTTTGCCCTCTTCCCCTTTCCCCCTCCTTTCAAGAAACTCCGCTTGCTTGGCATAGCGCTGACTCTTGTTCTGGTACTGTTTCTTTTTTGCGGCGCGAGACTGCTGCCCAGATTCCTGCTCGACATGAGCGGCATCGACCCATTAAATCAGGTCTATTACACCACGGTCCAATTCTTTGGGGCACCCATTGACATCCCAAGACCTGCCTTGGAGGCTCGTTCAGAGCTGCAGAAGCTCATTGCCAATGGGAATGCCGACGCCAACCTCTATCGACTCCTGGCCGAACAGGACGAACGGCTGTTGGACTTTACAAACGCAGAGAAAAACTTCCTGCAGTTTGTACAAAGTTCCAAGGACAAAGCCGAGTCCTATGGGGTGCTGGCTGGCTTTTACGAGAAACGCCTTCGATTCAGAGATGCGGTTGCCATTCTACTGAAACAAGTCGATGTGTTGCCCAATGAGCCCTCACAGATCCCAATACAGGACAGGCAACGCTACAGGATCCTTCACTATGTCATCACTCTCATTGAATCGCGAAAACTTGAGAAGCCTGATTCGTTGGAACAATTCAAAAAGCTATTGCAGTTGTATCCAGAAGACTCGCCAGTCTATCAGGAGCTTCTGAAGGCCCTCACAACCCGAAAGCAACATGCCGAGGCGGTGAAGCTGTTGGAGCGTTACCGTCAAAAGTTTCCTCGCGATCAAGAATACGCTCTAAGCGCCGAGGCACAATTGCTCGAAGG
>JBGOVH010000041.1:0-10916 GCA_041478005.1 Terriglobia bacterium
AGGAAGCAGCAGTTGGTTTTGAACAGTGGGGACGCCGAACCCGAAAAGCCCAAGACTGTCATCCGGGGTCCCAAAGTGGGGCGCAATGAACGCTGTCCTTGTGGCAGCGGAAAGAAATACAAGAAGTGTTGCGAATTGAAAACGGCTTGAAGCTAATTGCTTACGCGCGCGCCTTCGGGGATTCTCAATGGAGTTCTCATGCCGCCAGCTGCGGCGCCACCAACGATGAAAATGTCCCATCGACCCCCCTTGGTAAACTTGGTAAGGGGGGGAAGAAGGCTTTGTCCCCTTTGACAAGGGAATGAAGCCTTGAGATGAGAAGGCTACTACGGGGGGCTTTCTCTAGATTTACTCTCATTTTAGGGGAGATGATATGTTAACAGCAAACATAACTGAAGGACTCACTTTCGATGACGTTTCGCTCGTCCCACAGCAATCGGATGTGCTGCCGACGGAAGTTTCAACTGAAACTCATCTGACTCGTAAGATCAAGTTGAATATTCCCATCGTGAGCGCTGCCATGGATACCGTAACCGAATCGCGACTGGCGATCGCCATGGCTCAACAAGGGGGCATCGGGTTCATTCATCGAAATTTTCCACCTGAAAAGCAAGCTTCTGAAGTGGATAAAGTCAAGCGCTCAGAGAGTGGAATGATTGTTGACCCGATTACGATGTCTCCCGAGAACCGTATTTACGAAGCCTTGGAAATGATGAAGCACTTCAAAATTTCGGGGGTTCCAATTACCAAAAATGGTCGTCTCGTCGGCATCTTGACCAATCGAGACTTGCGTTTCGAGACGCGTCTGGACCTGCCCATTTCAGAAGTGATGACCAAGGAGAACTTGATCACGGTTTCGGTGGGAACTACTCTAGAAGATGCTCATGAAATGTTGCACAAGCATAAAGTTGAGAAGCTTCTGGTCGTTGATAAAGATTACCAGTTGAAAGGACTTATTACAGTCAAGGATATCCAAAAGAAAATTCAATACCCAAATTCGGCCAAAGATAGTCATGGCCGTCTGCTGGTAGGAGCTGCCATTGGTGTTACGGGAGACTATTTAGAGCGTGCTGAAGCCCTGGTGAAAGCCAAGGTAGATGTTCTGGTTGTAGATACGGCTCATGGACACTCCAAGCGAGTGATGGAAACAGTCAAGCTGATCAAAAAGAGATTTCCTGAAACCGAGGTTGTAGCAGGCAACGTGGCCACCGCCGAAGGTACAGCTGATCTAATTCGATGCGGGGCCGACGGCGTCAAAATAGGCATCGGCCCGGGATCAATATGCACAACTCGCGTAATCTCCGGCGCAGGAGTCCCCCAAATTTCAGCCATTGCCGAGTGTGCCCGTGCGGCTCGAGAAGCCGGGGTTCCCATCATTGCTGATGGAGGCATTAAGTTTTCTGGCGACATTACGAAGGCTATCGGTGCAGGCGCAGATACGGTGATGATTGGGAGCTTGTTTGCGGGAACAGACGAAAGCCCAGGCGAAATCGTCCTTTTTCAGGGGCGCAGTTTCAAATCCTATCGTGGCATGGGATCTTTGTCTGCCATGCAGATGGGGAGCAGGGACCGATATCAAATGGAAACCGAAACCAACGAGCAGAAATTAGTGCCTGAAGGCATAGAAGGACGTGTTCCCTACAAAGGTTCTATCGCTGCCATGGTCACCCAACTGGTGGGGGGCCTGAAGGCAGGAATGGGGTACAGTGGCACTTCAAACATCCATGAACTCAAGGCGAAATCAAGGTTTATTCGCATAACTGCCGCCGGCCTCAAAGAAAGCCATGTGCACGATGTGATTATTACCAAAGAGGCTCCAAACTACCGGCTGGAGTAGCCAAGTTTTCCCTCCCAAGACCTCTCTATTTTGATTCCTCTTTCTTCTCAAATCTACCTGTATCTTCTGTCCTTTTTGAACCCTGGGCAAGATCCGGACTCGTCTTGATGGCAAGCGATCCCGTCCCCGGCCTTTGACCACGCTCTCCCCGAGGGTCCTGAAACTGTGAAAGAATAAGAGCGGCGCTCTGTGAGCGTCGAGAGAGATAATGCGCAATGAAACGACTTCGGCGGTCATAGAGCGCCGCTACAGTTAAGTTTCTCACAGCTTCCCTGAGGGAGAGGGATGGATGGAGGTGAGAGCCTGGAGAAGAATTGGCAATAAGTTTGCTTGCTAATGAGTAAGTGTCTTTGACGAGGAGAACATCAACAGAGAATGTCGTTAATGAGACCATACCCCTTTAACGATAACGTCATTAAGGCTATCCAGTCCGAGAATTCTTCAAGGTGATATTGAAAATTGCAGGGAATAAAACCAGAGGAACTTTGGATTCGTAATAATAAATGGAAGCTTTTTTCAGAAAATTTGCATCAGAGTAATTGTTGAGGATGTCCAATAGTTGAGTAGCGACACTAGGATTGACATATTGCACATAGAAAGACTCTGTGGGGTATTCCAAAAAGGAGGCGTCATGGAGCTGAAGGACTGCAAGTTTTACTATGGTGGACAAGACATGAATTTCGCAGTTTATTCCGATGACCCCTGTCGTGCCACGTACCGGGAAAGTATTCCATTGCCCATTGCCCACACTCGCGTGGATGTTTATAAAATTGAACCCGGAACGAAAACCCAATGGGTCGTTATCAAACAGAGGGATGGAGACAAGGATAATCTGAAGCTTTTCGTGAGAAAAGGGGAGAAATTCCTTGAGAATGAATCCCAAAATCTCCCAAAAGCCCTCAAAGACAAGATTATTCAAAGGTTCCCGAAATTGACTGCGGAATTGAATCCCCTGTTGGCGGCTTAAAGTAGTTGTTGGTAGTCGCTGCGTCACGTTGTGCTTACCCTCTTTCGTCCTGAAATAATGGAACGATAAGCGGAAGAGCTCTTATAGTTTTTTTGTTGCATTCGAGCTCTCAAGAGCCCTTCAAACCAATGAAGGGCTTTTTTATTTGGCAGGAACTCCCCCAAGAGGATTCTCTTCTGTAATACCCATGTATCCTTTTTTCCCCCTGCCCATCGCACCTCTTTTAGAATCTTTTTTTATTCCTTCCAGAATTACCATCAAGGTATACTCGCGCTGCTGAAATTGGAAAAATATGGAGGAAACTCAATGAAAAAGAATGTTCCTGCCAGTGTTTCGCCACATTCAAAAGAACCCCTGAATGCTCGCAGAGGCTGGTTCAAAGGGGTTGGCTTTGGAATCGCCACCGTTCTCTTGGCGGAAAGCTCTTTCTCTTTTTTTTTGGCGGAAGACCCACCCAAGAAAAGTAGCGCTCCCAAAAAGCCGGTCCAATTGCATATCTACATTGAAGTCAAACCCGGAAAAGGAGCTGACCTGGAGAAACTTTATTATTCAGCATACGTGCCTGCGATAAAAGTCCAGGATGGCTTTTTGTTGTCAAGGCTCTTAAGGCACTACGATTCCACCAGTAAATACGAAATTGATATTTCTTTTAAGACCGAAAAGCAAAGGGACGCCTGGGCGCAGTCCAAAGAACACCAAGCAGCCTGGCCAATGATCGAACAAGTCGGTGAGAAAATTACCTGGCAAGGATTTGACCAGTTGGCATGACTCCAAAATGGTAACCTGACCGCCCTAATATCTTGTCGAGCATGGCCAAGAAAAGACGAAGGTTGCCCACAGGGCAGCGACGCCTCGATTTCCAACCGCGCTCAAAGCGCAAGGGAACAAGAACCCGGCGAGCTGGAAGGCTCAAGTTCTATTTGGGAACAATCCTGTTTCTTGCAGTTGGCGTGTTCTTGCTCTTCACATATTGGAAATACAGCCAAAAGGTTTTAGATCTCAGGGTGAGCCGTGCATATGGCCTATCCAAAAGGGTCCTAAAGCAGACTCAAAGACCATCGGAAGAGCAGGAACGCTATGCAGTGTCCATCGCCAGGAATTCTGTTGAAAAAGGGTTGAATCCGGCCGTGGTTGCCGCCATTGTTGTTGTTGAAAGTGGCGGCAATCCCCTGACGGTCTCTCCATCGGGGGATTTGGGACTCATGCAGGTGAACGCCAGGATTCATGCCAAGTCGTTCGACTTTGAGAAAAGGAATCTGCTGAACCCTGAGGAAAATATCGCGGTTGGAACCAGCATATTGAAGACCATGTTGGAGCGCCACGGCGACGATAAAGCTATTGCTGCGTACAATGGTCTCTTGCCGGACAAGCGAGAATATTCGGCCCGAGTTCACGCAGCTTTGTCTCACGCGGGCCTATCTCCAGAAACTCAATTAGTTTCTTCCAATCCAAGCCTAATCGCCGCCTTATCGGACTGGATGGATGTTGTGCGAATTGCGAATTGAAGTTTGCCCCCCATTCCAGCCCTATCCGGCATTGATACCTCAATTCTTCAGGAGTGCCCGCGAGGGAAAGGAAAGCCCACGATAGCCGCAGAAATCGCGTCAATCGTGCTACCCATGCCAATTCGATCCGTAACCGACGAATTACACTAGGCAAAGATTTTTTCTTCCAATGGAAAATGACAAATGTTCAATGGCAAATGTCCTTCCATTAGTCGCCGGCGCAATTCTTCATTTCCCCAGATTTCTCCTGAAGAACTCCACGACTCTCTCATCGTAGGCATTTCCTAAGAGAAAGCGGCTCTGAACGTGGGCGGCTCCTTGCGCCAAGACAAATTCCTTGGGTCCAGGGATCTTTTCAAAGAGTTTTTGCCCCTGACTAATAGGAATTAACGCATCTTGATCGCCATGAAATACTAGAACCGGCCTATGATCTAAATGGCGGACATAGTCTTCAGGAGAAATCTTGGCAGCCGGAATGCCCATCAAAAGAGAGCCATAGAATTTAGCCAGCCCGCTGAATATTCTATCTAGCGGTAGTGGGAAACTATGAAACTGAAAATCCACAACTTCTGAAAGGCGGGCATAAGGAGAGTCGAAAACAAATGCGCCGACTTCGGGGAGATTCTGACTGGCAAAAAGGGTCGCTGCGCTTCCCATGGAAATGGCGTAGATCCCTACCCCATGGAAGCTCCCTTGAAATTTCTCCTCTGCATATTGAACGGCAGCTTGTATGTCGAGGGCCTCTGTGAAGCCAAAAGTAGTCTTCCCTCCACCACTTTCTCCATGGGCCCGGAAATCAAAGGCCAGCACATTAAATCCAGACTTGCAAAGGAACTCGCTTACATCACGAAGATCCTCCCGGTTCGTTCCTATTCCATGACAGGCCAAGATCAGTGGAGAACCTGGTTTCCCAAAAAGGAACCAGCCACGAATTGTGTTCCCATCTGAGGTGGAAAATGAAACAGCCTCGAATTTGAGGCCATCCTCTTGAGGTGTCCCCCGAATCGGTAATCTCGGACGGTAGATGTTTCCATATGAGTAAAACAATGGGAAGACGACGAAGAGGGCAACTGATCCGATCAAGATGATATTTAGTGTTAGAAGCAATCGTCTCCTTATCATTGATCAACCAGTAAAGGTTGCGAGGAGGGAGACCCAGTGCGGCTATGCCACGATCTGAGGAATGGGCTCTCCGTACACATCCGTAAGGCGCATCTGGCGGCCGTTGAAGAGATAGGTGAGGCGGGTATGATCCATGCCCAGCAGGTGCAGAATAGTGGCGTGCAGATCGTGAACCGAATGGGGCTCGAGGGCCGCTTTGTATCCGAATTCATCGCTGGCGCCGATGACTTGTCCGCCCTTGATCTTGGCTCCGGCCATCCAGATAGTCATAGCGCCAGGGTTATGGTCGCGACCCAGGCCGCGCTGGGATATAGGCATGCGACCAAATTCCGCTTGCCAGATCACTAGAGTCGACTCCAACAAGCCAGTACGTTTTAGGTCCTCAAGAAGACCCGCAATGGGTTTGTCCACTTCTGCGGCATGTTGAGAATGGTTTTCCTTGATGTTTCGATGGGCATCCCAGGTATCGAAATCCTGAGCGCCCAAACCGCCGTGGTAGAGTTGCACAAAACGCACGCCCCGCTCGACCAACCGCCGCGCTGTCAGGCATTGCTGGCCAAAGGGCGCCGTGGTTGGATTATCCAGACCATACAATTTCTTGACCGTCTCTGGTTCTCTGGATATATCGACAGCCTCTGGAGCACAGCCCTGCATGCGGTAGGCCAGTTCGTAAGACGAGATACGAGCCGCCAATTCCGAGTTGGCTGGATACTTTTTCAAATCCATTTCATTGAGCTTGGCCAGCAAGTCCAGGCGGGCCCGCTGCTCTTCAGTCGAAAGGCGAGAGGGGGGCCGCAAGTCGATGATGGGATCGCCACTGGAACGGAAAACGGTTCCCTGAAATGTCGCCGGCATGTATCCCGAACTCCAATTGGCAGGACCGCCAAAAGGGCCACCCCTCGCGTCATAGATAACCACGAAGGCCGGGAGGTTCTGGTTTTGGGTCCCCAGACCATAGGTCACCCAGGAACCCAGACTGGGTGATCCCATGCGGATCGTTCCGGTAGCTAATTCATAATGAGCCTGTACATGGTCATTAGTCTTACCGTATATAGAACGGACAAATGCAATCTCATCCACCTTTTGTGCAACAGTCGGAAAAATCTCAGAAACTTCAATTCCCGCCCTCCCGTATTTCTTGAATCCAAATGGGCTTCGCATCAGCGGGCCGGGATGTCCCTGGCGAACGATGACTTCACCCTTGCCCTCCAGTGGCTGGCCGTGAAAACGGTCCAGGTCTGGCTTGGGATCAAACGTATCCACCTGGCTTACTCCACCACTCATGAACAAAGAAATGACGGCCGTGGCACGAGGGCCGAAGTGAGGGGCACGGGGCATTACGGGCGAAATAATCTGCCCAGTTGTCGAAGCGCATCCATTGCTCGCAGCTGACTCAGCTACGAGTATTCCCTCCTGGCCCAGCAAGTAAGCCAAGGCAATGCCACTCAGACCTCCACCCGCCTCAAAAAGGAACTCTCGTCTGTTAACAAACTCTCTTTTCTTTCCTGGGCAGTCCATGATTTGACTCCAGCGATTAAACCGCGAATGAACGCGAATCGACGCAAATGACATGGGCTATCGTTTTTGAGTCAAGACCATTCGTTTCCATTCAACTTTGCCCTGAGCGCCAAAGTTGATGAGTACATCCATGGCCTGTTGCCTTCAGATAGTTTAGTAGTTGGGGTTCTTCGCGAGGGGTAAGACAATCCAACGCCTCTATTTCAACGATATCTTTCCAATAGATAAGCTTCTTTCACTTCAATCTTGCTCGTTCTCCGATCCCAAAAACATGGTGCTGACCCCGAACCAAGATCATGCCGTCGGAAATCGCGGGCGTCGCGATACAGGCTTCACCCACGGGGTTACTCGACAACAACTCGTACTTTGACCCAGCCTTAATCACATGAACGTCGCCGTCCTCACTCGTGAAGTAGATCTTTCCATCCGCTGCGATTGGTGATGCGGTATAGGCTGTCCCTGCTCCGGCGAGGCGTTCCTGGTAAATGAGATCACCCGTCTTGGTAAGAAAGCACGACAAGATCCCATGCTGTGTGCACACGTAGAGAAACTCTCTATATACCAGCGGGGTCGGGGTTGGATAAACTCCTCCCCCACGCGGCTTGCTCCAGGCGACATAGTCATTAGACTCCTTGCCATCTTTGAGCGAGATGTCTCCACTGGCGCCAGGCCGAATAGCATAAATCGCCTTCCGGGCGTGATTGCTGTTGCAGATGAAGATTAGGTCCTGGGCGTACAATGGAGTCGTTGCCGTAATCTCCGGATTTCCCGACAGCCGCCACAGCTCCCTACCGGTCATAGGGTCATAGCCCCGGACGTATTTCGTGGCATTTGTAACCAATTCCACGCGGGTTTTGCCTGTCACAATGGTTGGCGTTCCCCACGAAGGAATCTCCTCACGCGACGTTCGCCAAATCTGCTTCCCACTGTTCAAATCAAAAGCGGCAATAAACGAATTCTTCTGGATATCACACTGTACGATGACCAGGTTCTGAAAAATGATCGGTGAGCTGCCGTAACCCCACTGATAACCGGGGTCGAGGAACCATCCGGCATCGAGGACACCGAGATCCTGCTTCCACAGCAGATTCCCGTCCAGATCATAACAATTGAGCCCTTCGGAACCAAAAGACACGACCAAATGTTTCCCGTCAGTCGCCACCGTTGGAGTGGCATGACTGGATTTGATGTGCCGTTTGGTTTTTGGCACCCCTTCGGAAGCCGTTCTTTCCCATCGTATCTTGCCGCTAAGTTTATCCAAGCAGTAGACGCGCCAGGTGTGTTTGGACATATCGTGAGCCGAATCATAATCGTCAAAAAGGCCGTGACGAAATTCGGAATTGGGATCACTGCTAATGGCTGTGGTGACAAAAACCCATTTCCCCCAGATGACAGGGCTGGAATGACCCAAGCCCGGGATAGGTGTCTTCCAGAGAATGTTCTGCAACTTGGCTGCGTTCCAGCTCGTGGGAGGATTTTGGCCGTCAGCCACACCTGAGGCGTTTTCGCCGCGGAACGAGGGCCAGTTTTGAGCCTCGGCAGTCGTGGCAAAGAGCATACAAAAGACTAGGAAGATATGTGCTTTCATTTTTCCGGAACCTTCTTGAAGAAGTCGCTGTTGTCACCCAGTTTCACTGTAAACCAAGTCACTTTTCCATCTTGTAAGCCAAAAGTGAAAGTCACTCCAGGAGGTTCGGTAATGAAGGTGAATCTGTCCATCGCTCCGAGAGTCAGGGGTTCTTCCAAAGGGTCAATGGTTGTCAACTTGCCATCTTCAACGATCAGTTTGTATTCATCTCCTTTCTGATTTCTATAAATTCCCTCATAACCCTTGAGGGTCTGGAGATCAATTTGGAATTTATCCTTGGGATTCGATATCGCCCCTGCCTTCTTCAGCAATTCTGCAATTTCGTTGTGCCCACGCTGCGTTGCAGCTTCATAGGCGAAGGTTAACATCTCTGGTGAGGCTTTTCCCTGGTCGAGGAGAAACTTGACAACTTCGAGATGACCTTTGAAGGCACTCGACCACAGGGCATCTTCCTTTCCTATAGCTCCCTTTTCCAGCAGGAGCTTTACGACTCTGAGGTGCCCACGACCGGCCGCATTGCCCAAAGGAGTCCTCCCACCTTCAAATGTATCCTTCAAATTCGGATCCGCGCCATCTTCAAGAAGCGTTTTGACAACCTCGAAGTGCCCTCTTTCCGCAGCAA
This sequence comes from Terriglobia bacterium, assembly GCA_041478005.1. Taxonomy (GTDB): domain Bacteria; phylum Acidobacteriota; class Terriglobia; order Versatilivoradales; family Versatilivoraceae; genus JBGOVH01. The sequence continues at coordinate 9,160 of JBGOVH010000041.1, forward strand.
AAGACAGCGCTGTCACGCCGTACTGCGTCTTAGCGTTGACATCTGCACCCTTTGCCAATAATGACTTCACGGATTCGACATCACCGTTCCTGGCAGCGACGAGAAGATCTTCGTTGAGGTCTTCCGCCTGGCTTGAACGGGCAGTCAAAAAAATAACAAGACAAAGAAAGAAGAGTCGCCATTTTCGCATAAGCTCCCTCTTGTAATGTCAGTTGTCCAATTCGCGAGTATAGCGTTCATTAGCCATGGATCCGTTCTATCTCGCGTACACGAACTCGTTCAGGTTTATCAAGACGTGGGCTATGTCCGTTAGTGCCGCGACATTGTCTCCGGAGTGAAACTGGCGCTGCCGGGACAAGAACTCCAGGTTCAGGTGCTTTTCTTCTTCAGAAGGTTCTCTACTCAACGCTATCAGGTAAGCTCGGCTTATCTGGGACACAGGGTCCGGGCCTGCCTCAGAGGAAATGCGATCAGCCAGAAAGCGGGCTTGACGCAGGACAAAGTCATTGTTGAGCAAAGTCAACGCCTGGGTCGGCACGGTGGAGACATAACGCCGACTGCAGGTGACATTTTGGTCAGGCAGGTCGAATACATCGAACATCGGGAAGGGCATTCCACGTTTGCGATAGATGTAAACCGAGCGACGCCATACTTTCGGCCCATCTTCTTCCTTCTCCCAACGCCCGTGTTGCATAGAAGCTAGCACGGAGCGATCCACTTTGGGAAAAATCGAGGGTCCACCCAAACCACGGTCCAACTTGCCACTGACAGCCAAGATGGAATCTCGCAACGTTTCAGCGTCCATGCGCTGAATGCGAAATTTCCATAGCAAATGATTTTCCGGATCAACCTTCTGATTTGAGCTGTTTTCAAACTGGGAAGACATCTGGTAAGCCTTCGAAGTCATTATCAGCCGGTGCATCTGCTTGATGCTCCACCCCCGCGAATCAAACTCGCACGCCAACCAATCGAGAAGCTCCGGATGAGTGGGACGATCTCCCATAACTCCGAAGTTGTTCAGTGAGGCCACGATCCCCCGACCAAAATGATGGTGCCAGATGCGATTGACCATCACGCGGGCTGTCAACGGATTCTCAGGCGAGCCGATCCACTCGGCCAATGCCCGTCGGCGACCGGAGGTGTGTCTATGAGAGGGAGGAATGGACATAGGGGGATTGCCACTGGTAGCCACTGTAACAAACCCGGGCTCCATCAAGGAGCCGCGACTATTGATGTCACCACGAATCAAAAAATAAGAAGGGGGAGGTTTGTAAGCACCCTCTCCCTTGTGAAGATAGCTTCCTTGCAGATTTGCATCATGCTGGACTCCTTTGCCGGGGGCTGGTTCGTCTCCGAAGCCATCAGGCGCAAAGCGGTAATCACCATCCGTGATACCCTTGGCTGAGGGTAGTTCCTTAGGGCGCTGCTTATTCAATGCTTCTACTTCATCAATCAGTGCAGCCTTCCTGGCTTTGTCTTCAGGACTTAACGCGCGATCGACAGCCTCATCGGGAACTCCCACGGCGCGGATCAGCTGGTTGGCCAAAAGCCTTTGACCCGGAGTTCTCTGTGCTTCCGGCGTTTTAACTGCAATTTGCACGTCTTCAGGGAATCGGCTCAGCACTTCATTGATGAATATTCGTTCACGATAGGGAGCTTCGATTTCGCTGATCTGCTTGAAAATCGGTTGAATCTCGTTTTCGATCTTCTCCTGCTTAGCCAGAAAAGCTTGGGTCTCCACTTCGGGAGCCAGGTAA
>JBGOVH010000555.1:0-2871 GCA_041478005.1 Terriglobia bacterium
ACATCATAGCCAACAGATTCTACTCCCGGGCCAAAGACTTCTGATTGAACTGACCCAAGGAATTCTCAAAACTACAATTCAAGAACACAATAAGAATCTCGTCTTTGAGGGTAAGGGGGAAAGTGTTAAGGGGGCATCAAGTCTGTACACCTTAGGCATTCCAGGCCGCATCGTGCGACACTTTTTAGGAAACTTGGAAGTCACTCCTAGTTGGAATCAATTACTCCCGCGAATCTTGGTTGATGAAGAAATTGCCACTGAGCAAATCTTGCGAGCAGAAATGACTGAATGCAGGCAGCTCGAGGCCCTGAAGGCACAGGCTATCCTGATTCGCTCGTATTTAAGGTTCTCACACGGCAGGCATCAAAAGGACGGCTATGACTTCTGTGATACTACTCACTGTCAATTCTTGACGGGCTTCGTAAGAAATGCAGATCAATTTCACGAAGGAGTGAAAAAGACGGGGGGGATACTCATTGCCTTTCGTGGGCAGCTTTTCCAGCCTGCTTACACAGCTGCATGTGGCGGCAAAACACTGCCTCAGCCTGATGCCATCCCTTATGCTTATCCTTCGGTATTGTGTCGCTATTGTGTAAACCATTTTCTGTACAAATGGAAGACCACTTTGAGCAAGAACGAATTTGTTGAGTTGGCTTTGAATAACATTCCGGAAAGCAAACGAGCGGAATTCCTAATGAAACTCTCTCAAGAGGAAGACACTTCCCCAGAGGCTCAAGACTTGAAGCGCAAAGTTCGAATTCTTGTGGGAAGGACCTTGGGATGGAATCTAATCCGCAGCGACCGCTTCAAGATTAGATCCGAGTCCAATACGTTAGAGATCGAAGGTCACGGTTCAGGTCACAATCTGGGTCTGTGCCAGGCAGGAGCTATAGAGCTCGCAAAGGAAGGGAAACTCTATTCAGAAATCCTGGCGTTTTACTTCCCTGGATGTGATCTCACTGGAAAAACAGGAACGAATTTGTGAAGACAAGGAGGAGAAGCTGGGATTACTTAGGGTAAGATGCGGTGCTGATTTGTCGTAATTGCTTCAGTGCCTCTTCAACGGAAGTCAACGAAAGTTTTAGTAAATTGCAGGCCTTATTGCTTATTAGCCCACAGTTTCTCGGTCGAGGAGCTGGGAGATTGGCATTTTCCAGTCGGGATTCTGCCAGGATGCTTTCAGGAAAATTGAATATGCGACAGAACAATTCTCCGAATTGGAATCGACTAAGGCGGTCTGGCCCCCCTAAATGAAATAGCCCTTTTAGACTCTTTTCACTGACAAAACGCTCCAGTGCGGTGACTGCATCGTTTACAAAGACAGGTGTATGGAATTGATCAACAAAAAGGCTAATCTTGTCACCCTGCAACCCCTTTTGCTCAAGTTTTTCAAAGAAGTTCTGATTGAGTCCATTTCCTCTCCCATAAAGCAGAGACAGACGGAGCGTTACGTAGTTACTGCTGTTATTCATAACCTCCAGCTCTCCCAGATGTTTTGTTTTCCCGTAGTAATTGAGGGGGGCTGGGGTGTCGGCTTCGGAGTAGCTCTCCTTGTCGCCATTAAAAACAAGATCGGTGGAGATATAAATCAATTTACAACCAATATGGGAAGAAACTTTGGCCAATTCCCTTGTAGCAAAAGTGTTGAGTGTCAAAGCTTGTTTGTGGTGGGTTTCACAGAAATCAGGACTCCCATAGGCTGCGGTGTGAATAATGACCTTGGGACGGATCGTGGTACAAAGTTTTTCAATCTTAAGAAGATCAGTCAGATCGAAAGCGAACCCTTCTACTGATGGAATGGACACTTGATGGTCCAGGTATGTTCCGTAGACACGAAAGTAAGGCCTGAGCCGCTGAGCCAGGTTCCAGCCCAGTAAGCCACTTACACCAGTTATGAGCACATTGTCCATATGGATTCTAAAATCGATTCATTCATGTAGAAAACCAGAGAGGTTGAAGGCACACGATTTTGCGAAGTTCGATTGTTCGACTTCCATAAGCTTGTTTAAGAACCAAAAGTAGCACTAAACAACCGCAAAGATTTTGATTTACAGCTTTAGTACCAACTGGGTCAATAGCGCCGCCCGAGGCGCCAGACTTTCAAGCAGGACATGTTCATTCAAAGCGTGCGGACCAGCACCATCGGGTCCAAGGCCGTCCAATGTGGGTATCCCAAGCGCTGCTGTGAAACATCCATCACTCCCGCCCCCTGTTTCACCTTCCTCGAGAGTTATGCCGATATCCGAAGCGAGAACTCTTGCTCGCTGAAAAAGCTGTATGATTTTTTCCGTCCGCTCGAGAGGAGGGCGATTGATCCTACCTGAGACTACGAGGTGAGTTCCTTGACTTCTGGGTTTCATCTGAAGAATTCTCTGAGCCAGACGCTCCCCCTCAGCAATTGAGGTAACCCTGAGGTCCACTTCCATTTCCGCATGATCGGCGATGACGTTGGATCGCAATCCACCCCGAACGACCCCAACATTGATCGTAGTACCTTTACTGGAGTCGTTCAGCTTGTAAAGATCCAAAATCAGGCAAGCCAACTCTTTAATCGCGCTAATCCCTTTGGAGTAGTCAACACCTGCATGCGCCGCCACGCCTTCAACCAGAATTTTGAAGTCTCCGACGCCCTTGCGAAAGGTCTTGAGTGCCCCGCCTGGAAGGCAAGGTTCGAGCACCAACACCTTTTCGCTCTGAAGAGCTTCCGATTCTATGAATGCCCGTGAGGTCAAACTTCCCGTTTCTTCGTCGGAATCGAGTAACAGAGTAATTGGCCGGGTCAACTCATCCCTATGAGTGGAGAGATAGTGCAATACCGCCAGCATCAAACATATTCCACCTCGCATATCAAAAGATCCCGGTCCGAAAATC
>JBGOVH010000077.1:0-8571 GCA_041478005.1 Terriglobia bacterium
ATCTGCAAAATATCGAGACTGGAGAAATCCACTCCATTCCGATGCCTGCTCCTGAGGTATTCATTAATTCATGGTTCCCGGACGGGACAGAATTATTGGTTACCGGGTCGCCTGACGGATCGAAGCCCAGTCCTCTCTGGATCGTTTCCATATTGGGAAGTCCCCCGCGCAAGCTTCGGGATGGTGTTTCCCTTGCCTTCGTTTCGCCAGATGGCTCAAAGATTGCGTTCCTTACCTCAGATCGTAAGTTCTGGGTCATGGATTCCAACGGAGAAGGCCCACGCCAACTATGGACTGAAACCAACTACGAGGCGATGGTGGATGTGGCGATCAGCTGGTCTCCCGAGGCCCTGCGTGTGGGTTTCCTAGTGATTCTCTTCAGTCCCGGCAAGGATCCTACTCTTGGGATTCGAAGTTATGACGTGAGGAGGGAAACGACAAGTTTGATTGTTATGGATTCGAAGCCAGTAACCAGTCTTTGCTGGACTCCGGACGGGAGGGTCGTCTTTGCCAAACAGGAGCAACTGGACCTTAGCTATTTAGATGCTTCCAACCTCTGGCAGCTCCGAATCGATTCTAAGACCGGCCAGGCGCTTGATGGACCCGTGCGTCTCACGAATTGGCCTGACTTTAATTTCGGCATGATAACCTTGGCTACAGACGGGCATCGCCTGGCGTTTCTTAAGAGTGCCAACCAGATTCATGTCTATGTCGGAAAGCTTGAAGAGAATGGAAAGCGCCTGGAGGATCTTCGCCGCCTCACTTTGGACGATCGCAGTGAAAACCCAACCGACTGGACTGGCGACAGCCAGGCTGTGCTCTTTTCATCGAACCGCAATGGACACTGGGATATTTTCAAACAAAATATCAACCAGTCCACAGCCGAAACCCTGGTCGTCAATCGCAAGTTTAAGTGGTGTCCGCGAACCAGTCCTGACGGTCGCTATGTTCTTTATCTAGAGGCTGACAGTTGGCTGGGCTTAGAGTTTTTTGACCGCCTGATGCGAGTTCCGAATGCTGGCGGCCCTCCGGAATTGGTCCTTGAGGGAAAGCAGATGACGACCTTCTGCTGTCCACGAGAGCCTGCCACAGAATGTGTGTTGAGTGAACTAACTAATATGGACGTGGTATTCACGAGTTTCGATGTCTTCAAAGGTCGAGGGCCTGAATTGTTTCGCGTCCCGCTCGATCAACTTAAGGACCAACAACCGACAAACTGGCATTTGTCTCCAGATGGCCAACTCATAGCGGTGAAAATGGCTGTAAAAAGCGGTACCCGGCTTAAGTTCTTCTCAATCGAGGGCACACCAACACAAGAAATAACCCTCAAGGAGTGGACAAGCACGGTCGGCCTCGACTGGTCTCAAGATTCGAGGTCTTTCTATCTGCCGGCAAGGTCAGAAAAGGGCAGCAATGCGCTTTTGCTTGTCACACTCGCCGGTAAAGTACGGGTGTTCTGGAAGCCCGAGAACTTTGAAGTCTGGTGGGGCCGTCCTTCTTTCGACAACCGCCACATGTTCATCAAAGTCGCAAACTATGCTCAAAACGTTTGGATGATCGAGAACTTCTGAAAAGAGCAATCTAAGTCTGCTCGGCCATGGCGCCAAACTCCGGCGTAAAACATCGAGGAAGAGATCAGGTCTGTTTTGGTCATGGTTCCTGTCAAAGCTCTTGAGTCAAAACAATTGCGAAGAGATCAGTGAGTATTAAACTAATTAAGCGGGGGTAAGAGAAGGTCGCTATGAGTTCACGTCTCATGCTATCGAGGAGATGGACGAGGACGGGTTAAGTCACGCCGATGTAAGGTGGGCACTTCTTCATGGCAGGATGGTTGGAGAATTGTCCGATGACCCGCGTGGAATTCGTTTTGTAGTTCGTGGTCTGCTGAGGAATAATGAGGTCGAGATCGAGATGATTTGTCGTTTCCTGGTATCCGGTCTTTTGCGTATCATTACTGTGTATGCGTTAGAGCGATAATCTATGAAGCCAGACTTCTGTGAATACTGCAACACTCCCCTGAGAGTTAGCATGAAACGCGTCACTGTCTACCGGCATCGACAGAATCAACATTTCATTTTTGAGCAAGTCCCAGCCAGAGTCTGCCACCGCTGTGGTGAAAGATACTTTTCGTCTGAAGTCGTCAACGCAATGGATCGGCAGATGCGAAAAAGACGCCAGCAGACCCCAACCATTGAAGTCCCGGTAATCGCTCTCAAGCCGACAGGTTGACCTTTAACCCGGTGCTCAACTGGACCGCTGCTTTACGGCATTAGCCGAAAATGAAGCTCTTCAGGATCAGATTGACGCCATCTCCGATATTATTTGGCATGCCAATCTATTATTCTTTGAATCTCACGCATCTCTTGCATCCGCTTGTCTGCGCTGTTTCGATGTCTCCGCTTCAGCCCCGGATATAGTCTTGAATAAATGGCGGCGGCACTCAGGGAAGGGTGTTTTCGCTTTATCTCGAGAATCCGCAGTATGTATGGTAAACGAGGACTCGTTTGTTTTCTTGTCTCACTCAATTTCTTACGCCAGTGGGCCACCTGTTCCAATGTCAGGTCGTGTAGTTTCTGGCTCTGCAAACTACCCAGCAGATCCTTGGTTTCTGGTTTCCTTTCCTGCGGGGCCATCCTTCTAAGGATGGATTCTTCGCGGGATTCCAATTTCTCTATTTCTTTCTCAAGTTCATCATAGTGCGCCAGCATTTGTTGAAATGCTCTTTCCTGTTTCTTTGTGAGCGACTGGAACGTTTGCCAAGACCTCTCTATTGTCTTTAGTTCTGATTGGTAGTGCTGCGATGCTTGGAAGACCGGGCCCTGGTTTTCATTTTTGGGTTTCTTAGAGTCTGGTGTTTTCAAAGCCAATTTCCTCTTTGAGGAAAGGCTCCACACACAGTGGAGCTAGAAAGACCCACATCTAATTACGACACCCGCGATTACAGCAAGGAGTGATTGTAGCCGTGAATACTGGAATGCGGGTCGGGGAACAATTCAACTTGAAATGGGAAGACGTGGATTTTAAGAACCGGATTATCATTGCTTTGTCAAGGCACTGAACTAATGCGAGAAGTGGCAACAGCGGTTTTTGGAAGCTAAGGAAAGGGTCAAATATGAAAACGCTAAATCCTTTAATATTTGGCGGAGGCGGTAGGATTCGAACCCACGGTACCCGTTAAGGTACAACGGTTTTCAAGACCGCCGCCATCAACCACTCGGCCACGCCTCCGCAATGGTCTAACTATCTAGCATTCGCACAACACGTTTGTCAATCTAAAGGAGTTTCATGAGCCGCTCTTTACAGAAAAGATCTTGTAAATTTGCATTTTGAATGCATAATTACCGATCTTTGATTCTTCCTAGCCTCTTATAATTGATTTTGCAGGGACTTTCTTATGCGTTAGAGCTGCTGCCACTTTCGGCAGAAGAAATAATTCGGTGTAGGGGAAAAGGAGGACCTCATGCAGATGTATTGGCGGTTTTTTCAACTTATTGTTTGGATGGGATTCGTGCTGACGCAATCGGGCCCGGCTCAAACACACAGCCTGAAGAGTGGCGATCTCATCAAGCTGCGTTCGGTGGGTGAAGTGCAGTTCTCACCCGATGGGAAGCGAATTGCATACACCGTGAAGAATAATGACGGCCCGGGCCGGCCTTATTCACAGGTGTGGAGTCTGGACCTGGCCAGCGGAAAATCCCTCAAGATTGGAGGGGAGAAAGAGACTTCTTCAAATCCGGAGTGGTCACCTGATGCCCAGTGGATTGCCTATCATGCCGGCGAGGGGGACAAGTCGATGCTAACAGTCTCTCGGCCTGATGGCTCTGGCACAAAGACTCTTGGCTCTCTGCAGTGGACCAATAGCCCGTTGCCAACAACGGGCAAGAGCGTGGCCTGGTCTCCCGACGGAAAGCGAATTGCCTTCGTTACGGCAGTCCCAGGGCCGGAGACAGAACAAGCCACTGGCGATCCAATAGTGATCACGCGTTATCTTTATAAGCCGGATGACAGCGAAGGCTTGAGTCACTTTAACGACAACCGCCGCCTGCACATTTTTGTTGTCGATGTGGCGACCGGGCAGGTGCGGCAACTCACCTCAGGCAATCACTATGAGCATTCTATTGATTGGTCTCCAAACGGCGAAGAAATCGCCTTCGTTTCGAACCGCGAGTCCAATGAAGATCAGTTCTTTAATTACGATCTCTTCACTCTCAAGGTCTCAGATGGAGCCCTGCAGAGGCTGACAGCCACAGAGAATGCTGAGTACCAGCCACGATGGTCGCCCGACGGGAAGGCGCTCGTCTATTTGGGGACCAAGCGCGGCCTCACGGATCTTGAAACCACCATGGAGGACAATCATGTATGGTCGATCAATGCAGACGGCACCAACCGGCATGAACTTGGGTCGATGATTGATAACCGACAGGGGACACCTGCCTGGACACCCGATGGGAAAGCGGTTTGCTTCACTCTGCAGGAACGCGGCAATGTTCGGTTGATCCGCTTGCCGGTCTCAGGCGGCAGTCCCGAGGTCATCGTCAATGATCGGGGAACCGTGGGAGAATGGTCGATGGCAAAAGGGAACGTTCTGGCGTACGCGTTCTCCAGTCCTTCTGATCTCGCGCAGCTTTATCTTAAGTACGAAGGTACGTCCGCAAAGAAGATGACTGACCTCAATGCCTCCTTTCTGGCAGACAAATCCATTGCCGAAGTGGAGCCATTCACATTCATCAGCAATGACAACAAGTATGAAGTGGAAGCCTTCTTGACCAAACCCCTCGGTATGAAATCGAATTCGAAGCATCCTTTGATTGTCAACATCCATGGGGGCCCACACGGGCAGCAAGGCTCGGCCTTCAATTTCAAGAACCAGGTCTATGGCGGCCTTGGGTGGGCGACGTTGATGGTGAATTACCGTGGGTCCACTGGATATGGTCAAAAATTTGCAGACGCAGTTTTTGCAGATCAAAATGGAAACGAAGCGCAGGACGTGCTCTATGGCGTCAGTGCCGCACTGCGCCGCAATCTTTGGCTCGATGCGGAACGCCTCGGCATGGAGGGGGTGAGTTATGGAGGACAACTTAGCGCCTGGCTGATCACACAGACGAGTATTTTCAAAGCGGCAATTCCAATTGCGGGCATTACGAACCTGATCAGTTATAACTACATGACGTATTACAATCAGTATGAGCAGATGGAATTTGGCCTCTTCCCTCACCAGGGGAACATGATGGACATTCTTTGGGAGCGGTCGGCGCTCAAACACGTGGCCAAAGTAAAGACGCCCACCCTGCTGATGCACGGGGAAAATGACAGCGATGTCCCGATTGCCGAGTCGGAGCAGTTTTACATTGCGCTTAAGGACGTGGGCGTGGAGGCCATCATGGTGCGGTATCCACGGGAAGGCCACGGCCTCCGCGAGCCAAAACACATTGTCGACAGCATTGACCGCTCCATTCGCTGGTATGAAAAACATTTTCCATATGCCATCCCGATTCCAGCAAAGGTCGAGGAAAAACCATGATGAAAATTCTTTATGTTGTGGGAGGTCTCCTTCTGCTCCTTTTCTTAATCGATGCCGTAAAAAAAGCCAAGACCCGCCGTGCAAGAGAGTCTGGCCTGCTCCCTCCTCCAGGACAGGGTTCCGATTCAGATGTGGAGAGGCTGGCAGCACAGGGCGAGAAAATCCAAGCGATCAAGCTGTATCGAGAGATTCACGGTGTAGACCTCAAGGAAGCGAAAGAGGCTGTCGAGCATCTCACAGGCAAGTTGAAACTTCCAGGCTCTTGAAATGCTCTACCGCTTTCTTGCCGACCTGGTTGTCATCACGCATTTTGCGTTTGTCGCATTCGTCTTAGGCGGTGGGTTGCTGATTCTTTGGTGGAGGCGTATCGTTTGGATCCACGTTCCGGCAGCTTTGTGGGGGGCGGTTATCGAATTCTCAGGTTGGGTTTGCCCTCTCACGCCGCTTGAGAACTGGCTGCGCGAGAAGGCTGGAGAAATTGGTTATCACTCCGGATTTATTGAGCACTATTTGATTCCTGTTCTCTATCCTGCCGCGTTGACCCAACGGCTTCAAATCTTCCTTGGCCTTGTCGTTCTGTGTGTTAATTTGGGAATCTACTCGTGGGTGTTCCGCCGACCTGTTCGTCCCGGTTTTCCCACTTCGTCAACCGCGAAATAGTGAGAAAGCCCTGAGGATAAAGCCCATGCCGATGGCCCCCAAGACGAGGCTGGCATACCAGAAATATTTCTTCTTAACCAAGACCGCAATAGCGCCAACTGCAGTGGCTACTTGAAACAGAGTGACCGCATAAGCGAAAAATTCGTGAATGTGGGTAGCATGCTCACTCGCCTCATCTTCCGATTTTGCTTCTTCCAGAATCTTCTCCTGCTCCTCCTTGTAGCGAGTTTTTTCTGAGAGATCCTGAGTCAACATGCTTTTGATCCCTTTGGCTTGATAGTAGGACCAGTGATTAGAAGCCCTGATCTTGTACAGAATTGATTGATCGGATTCGTGCGTCGAAAGTAGACTGCTTATCGCGGCGAATACAGCAAAGAGAGCAGTGGTCAAGGCAACCTTCTCTGCCCAAGACGTCATGTGAGCATTTTCGTGAACGATCTCATGCAGATTTTCTAAGTTGACTTCTTGCTCCTCCATGCATGACTCCAAAATCTAAATTTGAGATTTGAGATATCAAGTCAAGCAACCTCCTCCCCCGCCTTTGTGGGAGCTCTGGGGGGTGAGGGACTTAGCCTGTTTGTAACTATTTGAATGCAACCTGGCACTAGGCCCAGGATCCAGCATCTAAAATCAAGGATCTTCCTTCACGCCCCGAATTTATCAAATAGTCTTGCATTGGCCATCATCAGCCTGATCAGGTACTTGCTTTTGAAGATGCCAAGAGAGCCGCGGTTGGCGTTCGTCTCAGTAAAACGATCCAATTTGTCGCTGCCACTAACGGGGCCGTGAATCATCACTGGCTGAGGATGCCAGCTATGAGACTTCATGGGAACCGGAGTGGAATGATCCCCTGTTACCGCCAGCACGGTGGGCTTCCTTTGCAAGAGCACAGGCAGAGCCCGATCGACTTCTTCGATGACAGCCACTTTTTGATCAAAATTGCCATCCTCTCCGGCCATGTCTGTGCCCTTAATGTGAATGAAAAAATAATTGAAGTTGTCGTGCTCGGCCAGATATTTTTCGAATTCCTCCCGGGTGCTGTTGGTACCTTCCAGTTTCTTCATTCCAATCAATTGGGCCAGGCCTTTGTACATCGGATAAACCGCAATGGCCGCTGCATTTAAATCAAATCGCTCCTGAAATGAGGGAATCTCGGGAGAGTGAGCGATCCCCCGCAACAGAAAGCCATTGGCAGGATGTTCCTTGGCAATGAGCGGGAGTGCTTTGGTGTAAAACTCATTCACAATCTTGGCGGCATCTTTAGCGCCCGAAGACTTGCTGGCGGCTTTCACCTTCTTGATGGATTCGCCCTCATGATGCGGATCAGAGTCGGTCAGAGGACCTTCCAGGCCCTTGCCGCGAAAGACCACCACAAAACGATGCGACTTTCCGGGCTTAATGAGGATTTCGGCACTGCCAATTTTCTCGATCTTCTTTAGCTTCTCGCACAACGCTTCATTGACTTCCGTTGCAATGCGGCCGGCGCGACGATCGGTAACAATGCCCTTGTCGTCCAAAGTACAAAAATTAGCCCGAGCGGCCACGTCCCCGGACTTTAGGTCAATCCCCAGACCTAATGCCTCAATGACACCGCGTCCCACTTCGTATTCCAAGGGATCGTAACCGAACAACCCCAGGTGCCCCGGGCCGCTACCCGGCGTGATGCCTGGAGCCACCGGAGTCATGCGGCCCATGGCCGAAGCTCTGGCCAGTTCATCCAAGTTGGGTGTTCTGGCTGCTTCAAGTGGAGTGAGAAACTGGTTGTCAGAGGCAGCGATGTCGCCAATCCCATCCAGTACCAGCAGCATGAGTTTGGTCTCAGGTTCATTTGGCAGTCGCAGCGAATGGTAGAGAGTTTCTGTATTCATATTCCAGGCCAAAGTGTAAATCAATTTCGAGCTTAGAAATAGAGAAATCAAGATGTCAGAACCAAGAAGCAAATTCGTCGCGGCTACCAATTCCCCGTTAACTAACGCATTATGAGCCTCCGGTAATGCCTTAGAAGCTGCGAAAAAATTCCAGCTTGGAGCGGCTCCGCCGCCTGATGTGCGGAAAGGCTCTGCCTTTCCCTGGAGTTTGGACGTTTTGAGGGATGATCTACGGGTGGCCCGCGGAGCGCCGGGTGAGGGGGAAACCTGCTTTCATGCCAAGAAAATGTCCAAACTCCAGGGAAACAGGTGAGAGGGTGGGCATCTCACGGAAGGGCCAAGCCCTTCCGCACATCGGGCGGCGGAGCCGTGGGGAATCCAATTTTGTCATAGCTTCTCAGTACGGGTGAAATCATTGGTAGACACGACAAACGCGCTGGTTGCGTTTTTCGTGGGAAGTTGCAGCGGCCAGGAAAAGCCCACGATGAATGCAGAAAGCGCATTCATCGTGGCTACCAATGA
>JBGOVH010000330.1:0-4248 GCA_041478005.1 Terriglobia bacterium
ACAGCAAAAGGTCACATGCCGAGAGAAATGTAAAATCGACCCCTCGAATTCTACACTCATAACTCAGCATTTCAAACTCAGCAGTTATCACTGACTTGTTATCTTGGCCAAGATCTCCTTGGCTTCAATATTACCTGGCTCTCGATCGAGTGCCATCGTGGCCTGAGTCTTAGCCTCTTTCTTGCGATCCAGTGACAGATAAAGGCGCGAAAGCAGGACTCGTGTCGAGGCGCTTTCCTGCAACCATAACGAGGCACGATATTCTGCAACAGCGCGCGCTTTTTCCCCCTTGGCTTCTAGAACCTTGCCCATCAGAACACGAGCATCCGCTGATTCAGGAGCCTGCTGTATGGCTTGAGCCAACAATTTTTCGGCTTGGTCCAATTCTCGGGATTGCAGATGATGGGTGGCTTTCCCGATGGTCTCGGCGGTTCGTTCCGCCGGGCTTTTTGGATTCAACTTGCTTTCCTGGATCTGCCGAATCTCCAGTTGGAGTTGATGGAAACTCGATTCGTCGAAACTCGATTGAATTCGAAATAACTCAGGGATTTGCTTTCGATTCTCCCAGCTCTCAATTTTCGGGCTCAACTGCATGGCCAAGGCCAGGGCGGCAGCGGCTTCAGAGGGTTTTCCGATGGCATGGTAACATTTATAAAGAAGGTAATGTGCTTCAGCATCAGATTCCGACCGTTGAATCACTTCCTTTAGCTTCTTAACAGCCCCTGAAAAGTTCCCCGTCTTCCAAAAATGATTGGCTAAATTGAAATAATAGTCAGCCTCCAAAGGGTCGCCTTCAAGTGCATTCTGAAACGCTCGAGTGGCACTTTCTGCTGATCCGCTAAGACTCCATGAAATCCCGAGGTTGTTGAAAACCTCTTTTAAGGGGATGACGCTGCTCAACCGCTGAAACTCATCTGCAGCTTTTTCGTAATGTTTGAGATAAAGCTCATTCAATCCTAGCAGGAAACCAGCCTCCAAAACCTCGGTGTCCAGCTTAATGAGTCTCTGCAACCACAATGACGAGGTAGCATAGTCCTTCTGCTGGTGATAAATCTTCCCCAATTGAAAAATGGCCTTTGAATAGTTTGGATAAGCTCGATCGGCTTGGCGAAAGAACCGAATTTGTTTTATCCCGTCTGATTCAATGAGGCCTCGAATGTAATTCTCATGAGCAACATTGGGTATGATTGGGAACCGGGCCAGGAAAGAATCGAGATTAAGGGGAAACGATGGATCTATTTGCGTCAGTACTTTCCAGGCCATCCTGCCGCATAGGTGTTGGTATTGTTCAAGTTCTCCTTCCTCTCTGATAGGAGAAGTCAATCGATTCCTTTTGAGATCCAGGATTGACACAGAAGTTTCGATGCGATCTCCATTAGAATTGAAATCTCCCAGCAGCAAGATGCTTGCGTCCAGTTCCTGACCAATCTTGATCAATGACGCTTTCGAAAGACTGCTTGTGTAAGGAATGCCCATTCGATCGAAAGCAATCATTCGTTCTTCCCGTCCCAACACATTGATAGTAGGCCGCTTTAGCCGATCTTCCAGCAACTCGGGGAAACTCTCACTCATCCAATGCATCCCTTGATTTCGCGAAAGATCAGCGAAAGGGAGCACCACTATGCTCTGGGCATCAGCAAGGCAAAAAACTTTGAGAAAAAGGAATAAGATAAGAACTAGCGTGGGCTTCTTCATAAGGCGGCGGTAGCCCTCTAACTGGACAAAAAAAAGGAAATGACAATCCAAGCACGATCAGAGAAGCTTGGTTAAGGTGAGCATGCCAACCGGCATTATCGTGAAATTACGGTTTTGATCCTGTCCGGGGGCATTATGATCTTGCCAGTTGGCATTATAGCAAATGATCCTTAAGACGCCTCGACATTAAAACTTAATGAAGGCTCAGGTTCTTTGAACTTTTTCATGCGCTGTTTCGTTCTTTAGAGTTGAAAAGTGTAGGAGGTAATTTATAATGCAGTATTTCCAGCAGGAGTTGAAAATGAGTCTCAGTCAGCCCAAAACAAGGTCTCTGGCAGGTCCCTTGATCCTGATTACTATAGGTGTTCTATTTCTGATTCAGAACCTGGCACAAATCAATATTTTCAGAAAAATTTGGCCCTACTGGCCTGTGATCCTGATTGTTATTGGATTAGGGAAGCTATTCGAGTACTTCAGAAGTCGAACTCCGATTTCACGCTAGTCTATGCACATTTGACGATTCATTGCAGCCCTCTTAGGGATCACTAAGAATTCCAATTTTGCCGACCCCAGGTTAAACCGCGGCACAATCCTTCTCAATCTTTTCCGCCAATAGAAAGTCCTTGTGAGTGATTCCCCCCTCACTATGGGTTGAAAGTGTCAAGGTAACTCTCCGATAGTCGATATGGATATCGGGATGATGGTCTGCTTGTTCAGCCAAATCCGCCACTTGATTGACAAACCGTATCGCATGCGGAAACGAAGGAAGAGTGAATTTTTTGCAAATCACCTCCCCGTCCAATTTCCAGCCCGGAAGGGCCTTTAATCTATTCTCAATTTCTTGAAGCGAAAGCTTGCTCATCTATCCTCCAAACCGCTTAAAGGGTGCGCTTAGCCTCCTGCCAAAGACGTTCCATTTCTTCAATATTACTCTGGCCAAAGTCCTTTCCCGCCTGGCGCAAGCTGTGTTCAATATGCTGAAACCTTGCAATGAATTTCCGATTCGTCTTCCGTAATGCTGTCTCTGGATCAACCTTTAGGAATCGGGCAATATTGACAACAACAAAGAGAAGATCACCTATCTCCTGCTCCACATGGGAGTCAACGGGTTCTTTAGACTCAAATTCTAATGCGTGCTTCAGTTCATCGATCTCTTCATTCAATTTTGAGAAAATTTCATCTATGTGGCTCCAGTCAAAACCAACGCGAGCCGCCTTGGTCGTTAGCTTATTCGCAGTAAGCAAGGCAGACATGGGAGGAATTCCTTCAAGTATTGAAGTGGGTCGATTTTCTTTCGGAGCACTCGAAACCTTCTCGGCTCTTTCAATCCTCTTGATGCTTTCCCAATTCTTCAGGACCTCCTTGGAGGAGGAAGCCTGTGCCTGGCCGAAAACATGAGGATGGCGTCGAATCATCTTGGAAACAATTCCTTCCACGACCTCGTCAATTTTGAATGCCCCCTGATCTTCCGCCAGTCGAGACAAAAAAACGACTTGAAACAAGAGATCTCCCAGTTCTGCACAGCATTCAGCGTTATCCTCGGAATCCAGGGCTTCCAGTACCTCGTATGCCTCTTCCAGCATCATTGGTTTGAGCGTGTCAAAAGTCTGCTCGCGATCCCATGGGCATCCTCCCGGTCCTCTCAGGCGGTCAACAAGCTCTACTAACTCCACGAATTTTTCACCTTTCATACGAGAGAAGCCCCTTTCAAGAAAGCAACCTAAAACCGTGAGAATCCCGGTTCTCTTTATTCAGCTACAGGCTTAAGGCACCCTTGGCCAACATACAACAATCTAATGTCATTTATGACTCGAAGTCAATTTGTTGGAGGATACGAGAAAATATCTGGGTGAATTGGATCCCAATGAATTTGGGTCCGGTCATTCTACCAAGGGACCAAAAGCAACCTTGCTGTTTTGAAATGGGTTGACGCTGCACAGGATTTCATTGAAGCTAAGAGCGAATTGTCTGGCAAATGTCGAATAAATAGAGGATAGGGTTTGAGGCACGACAAGAAACCTGATCGATATTCGTTAGACCAAAGATCAAGGATTCGCACCAGCATTGTCAACCCAATGATCTCATTCGAAACATTTCCCAGAATTGCCCTTTTTCTGCTAAGCCTGTATGGGATAAACTGCGGATTAAGACACAACCAGGAATCTTCCACCCCCTCTCTGGAGACACCCACCTACGGCGGCTCATTGCGGATAGCAGCCCAATCACCTAAATCCCTGGATCCAATCCGTTCCCAGAATTACTGGGAGTCAGAAATAGTATTGCAGCTTTTTGACGGTCTGCTGAGGTTTAATAACAACCTCGACATCACACCAGCTCTTGCTCATGATTGGAAAGTCTCAGCCGATGGAAGAACCTACACCTTCAACCTGCGCACAGGTGTTCGCTTTCACAACGGACGTGAAATTACGGCGGCCGATTTTGTTTATTCGTTGACCCGATTGTTGGACCCCAGGCAGGAGTCTGAAGATGCTCAACTTTATAGTCTCATTGAGGGCACAAGGGATTACCAGTCCGGGAAAAGTCTTGGTGTCT
>JBGOVH010000342.1:0-4158 GCA_041478005.1 Terriglobia bacterium
GGAGCAAGTGGTGACCATTAGGTATGCCAGAAAAACTTGAAGCTTGGCCCCAAATATTCCCCCTTTGAAGGAGGCTAGGGGCATGTCTCCAAGAATGTTATCAGTGCCTGCTGCCAATGGAACATCCCCCTGCACCCCCTCCAAAGGGGGAATTGCATTCAGGCGTCGCTTCCTAAAAATCAACAATTCTGAGATCACATTTCTTAGAAGCGAAATGCGTATCGTGCTCCTTGTGCGTTCGGTCTTTTTTCCCCGCTTTCTGTCGGCGTTCATCTGCGTGTATCCATGTCCCACAAATTCTCCTCATTTCCCCATCGTTGGATCAAATCATCATAGAGCCGAAGCGCTTGTTCAAGCTGATTCACCTCAACGTATTCTGACTTAGTGTGTGCCTGCACAATGTCGCCCGGGCCACAAACCACGGTTTCAATCCCGGCACGAGCCAGCTTGCTGCCATCTGTCCCGTAGTGAGCACCCTGACAAAGGTTTGGGACACCGGTTGCGGAAATATGGGACTGCCCAACGGCTTGAACAATGCGGGACTCGCGCCGGGTCTCGAGCGCAGGATCGACCAAGCAGGGGGGTTGGACCTCAAATTGGATTTTGTCTCCTATCTTTTGTCGCAACCAGTCTTGACAATCTTGAACGGCTTCGAGCCCATCTTCGCCGGGCAGAAGCCTCCGATCGATCTCGAATTCACAGAGGTCGGGAACCATATTTACTGCCTGCCCTCCTGTGACTTTCCCGACGTTCAAGGTGGGACTGCCCAGCAACGGATGGCCGCGCCGCAATGCCAGTTGAGATGCATACTCTTCCAGCGCCAGCGCGACCCGGGCTCCATCATAAATGGCGCTGCGCCCCAGGCCTGGAGTTGCAGCATGAGCACTGACGCCCCAAACTCTGACGTGCCAGCGTGCGATCCCCTTATGTGCGATCACGCTAGCCAGCCGGGTGGGTTCTCCAACAATGGCCGCGCTCACGGGCCAGCTGCGCTCTATCAGTTTCCAAGATCCGGAGAATGAAAATTCTTCATCAACTGTTGCCGCAAATACGATAGGGCTAGTCTAGGCCGGAACGATCGACTGGAGTGCATGCTCAGGGCTGCAAGCATTACGGCGATCGAGCCTTTTGCATCGCAAGCCCCTCTCCCATAGATCCTGCCCTGACGGAGAACAGGATCAAAGGGATCAATTTCCATGTGGGCAACCGGAACAGTGTCCATGTGGGAATTCAGCATAAGTCCATCTATATGGGTTTGGCTGCTGGCTGGACTTGGGTGAAGAATTGCAATCACATTTTCGCGACCCTCCAGTACCGCTTGACGTTCACAATCAATTCCTTGCCGTCGTAGAAAGGACTCGACATAATCCGCCACCTCCCGCTCAACCGGCTGGCCCGTGCCCGTTTGCATGGGATTTACACTAGGTATGGCGATGAGGTCCTTAAGGATTTGAATGACATCCATAATTATCCCACGGGGGTGCTACAAATTTGTGGGCAATTGGGCTGGTTCTGGTGGAGCGGGTGCTCTGCACACACTAAAACGCGCCCAGGAGTGCGCGTTCCACCTTTCTGCGACTCCTGATGATGCACCTAACCCACACATTTGTCGCACACCCTAATCCTACCGGCGTGCTGAGGAGGTGGTCAAGAGATGTTATGCTGGGGATGCTGGAGATCTTCCCGAAATCATGCCCCACGGTGTGTGGAGCTTATGGAAGGAGTCTTTGGATTCCTCTAGGCATCGATCGTAGAGACGCTCATATTGGCGGGCGATGATCTTGTGATCGAAATGAGATGTGGCGTGCTGCCGCCCGTGGAGGCTGAAATCGAGCCGTCTGTCCGGTTGGGTAGCCAAATGTTCTAATGATTGTACGAGAGACCTGACATCCTTGTATCGGGAGACGTATCCATCCTGCTCGTGACGGACGAGCTCGGGCACACCGCCTGTGGCAAAAGTCACGATGGGCACTCCGCAAGCCAAAGCTTCGAGGACAACCAAGGGACAGTTGTCTGCGATTGAAGCATACAGAAAGATATCCAACGCCGAATAAACCTGGGCAAGCTCTGTCTCATTCTCAATATGCGGGAAGTTGATGATACGTGGGTCAGTAGAGTGGCCTTGAAAGGGAGGAAGGTATTTTGACGGAAGAGTTAGACGCCCATCAGTTCAGCTAAAGTTAGTCTTTCTTGTGTTCAACAACTATTCCTCATGTTATTTTTTTGACCAATTGGTCAGAAAACAAACTATGAAGGAATCAGTAATGGAAGAATTCGGATTGAGGACTTTGCAACCACGCCTTCAAAGTTTGGCCCACGGCGTCTTTTGCAGAAAGGATGGGGTTGGTGACGGGCCATTGAATGCCGATATCCGGGTCGTCCCAACGGATTCCGGATTCACCGCTGCTATTATAGATTCCGGTGCACTTGTATTGAATTTCAGCAAAGTCAGAAAGAACACAGAAGCCTCGAGCAAACCCTGCAGGGGCCCAGACCTGACGGTGGTTTTGCGCTGAGCCTTCAATGCCGAACCATTGTCCCAGAGAGGGAGACTTTTTCCTGATGTCCACTGCCACCAGATATGCCGACCCATAGGTTACTCGCATCAGTTTTCCCATTGGCGGCTCCCATTGAAAATGAAGCCCTCTTAGCACGCCCTTGATTGAGCGGGAATGATTGTCCTGTGGGAAATGAAAAGGGAGCCCCATCTTCTTGAACTGGTCTTCTCGAAATGTCTCCATGAAGAAGCCGCGCTCGTCCTGGAAAACCTCGGGAGCAATGACTACAATATCCTCAAGATGACGTGATTCGATTTCAAGCTTCATGCATTCCCGCCAGTCTATTCTTATTCGTTATCAATGACCGATTTGTTTTCTTTGATTAATCGCTCTTTACGCGCCAGTTTCCAGTCGGCCTCGACCATCATTTGTACGAGCTGCTGGAATCCCACTTTGGGTTGCCAGCCTAAACTCTGCCTGGCCTTGCGGCTGTCTCCTTGCAACAGATCAACTTCAGTAGGACGAAGATAGCGCGAGTCGAGGCGAATATGTTTTTCCCAATCCAGATTCAATAACGAGAAAGTGGCTTTGACAAACTCTCGGACTGAATAGGTCTCTCCCGTTGCAATCACAAAATCATCCGGTTTGTCCAGTTGCAACATCAGCCACATGGCTTCAACATAATCGCCTGCAAATCCCCAGTCTCTCTTGGCGTCCAGGTTTCCTAAGTAAAGAGAGTGTTGCAGTCCTTCTTTAATACGGGTGGCCGCGCGCGTAATCTTGCGAGTCACAAAAGTCTCCCCACGCCGGGGTGATTCGTGGTTAAACAAAATCCCGTTACAGGCAAACAGGCCGTAGGCCTCACGGTAATTGACGGTTTGCCAGTGGGAAAAGACCTTAGCGCATCCATAAGGACTGCGAGGATAAAAGGGAGTGGTTTCCTTTTGTGGGATCTCTTGAACCTTGCCAAACATCTCGCTGCTACCGGCTTGGTAATATTTACACTTTGGGCAAACGTCGCGAACGGCTTCCAGAAGGATCAAAGTTCCGAGCGCGTCTGCCTCAACTGTGTAAACCGGCTGATCAAAACTGACCCGGACGTGAGATTGGGCGCCCAAGTTGTAAATCTCGTCTGGTTGCACTTTGGCAATGACCGTTCGCAAGCTCGATCCATCGGTCAAGTCACCATAGTGCAGGGTCAAACTAACCTTTTTTTCGTGAGGATCACTGTAGAGATGTTCAATCCGTTCCGTATTAAAACTACTGGAGCGCCGAATGATTCCGTGAACCTCATACCCTTTGGACAGGAGGAGCTCAGTGAGGTACGAACCATCCTGTCCGGTGATCCCCGAGATCAGCGCGCGTTTGGCCAATCGAACCTCCGTTCATCATTTGCAAGCGCCAATATAAGCAATTGACCGGGAGGATGTAAACCAATCAATTGTCGGTGATAACTCTGGGCCGCGACCGTGACTTGACGTGAGTCTTGGTCGCCGTCCGGAGGCCGGCTCCCACGTTCAAATGTCCAAGCTTCAGTTTTCTCCGAAGGAGATATATTTACCAGCCCGGGGTTGTGCGGCAACGCACTACCCCGGGGAACAGAGCCATTCTACTCAGCCCATCCCTGAAAGGGATGAATACACACAACCACCTCTTAGTA
>JBGOVH010000333.1:0-4213 GCA_041478005.1 Terriglobia bacterium
AGAGCGGTTGAAAACCATCATGAAGGAGCTCATTGAGAATCCGAACGCCATTGTTTTCATCGATGAGTTGCATACGCTCGTCGGGGCAGGGTCGGCAGAAGGCTCTCTGGATGCTGCCAACATCTTGAAACCCGCACTCAGTCGTGGCGAAATTCAGTGCATAGGCGCCACGACTCCAGCTGAATATCGCAAGTCCATAGAACGAGACCGATCTCTGGAAAGAAGATTCCAGCCGGTGAAAGTGCCGCCTCCGTCAGAAGCTGAGTCGATTCAAATTTTGAATGGAGTCAAGGACCGGTATGAAAAATTTCACATGGTGACTTACCTGCCCACCTCCATTGACACCGCTGTTTACCAGTCCAATCGCTATATCCCCGATCGGTTTCTGCCCGACAAGGCCATTGATTTGATCGACGAAGCCGGTGCCCGGGTGAAACTTCGGCAGGACAGTCTTCCCAAGGAAATGACCGAGATCCAGAAAAAGATTAAGATTATCGTGGCTCATATGGAATCGGCCATTTCCAATCACGAGTTTGAAAAAGCAGAAATTTACCGAAATGAAGAGCGCATTGCTCTGGATCATTTGCGCTCTGTTAAGGACAAATTCAACCTCAACGACGCAACCATAGGAGTGGTTACCAAGGAAGACATCGAAAATGTTGTCGCCAAATGGACTGGCATCCCTGTCACTTCTATTAAAGAAGAAGAAATGGCCAGACTCTTGCGGATCGAGGAGCATCTGCACAAGCGGGTCATCAGCCAGGACAGAGCCATTAGCGCATTGGCTCGAGCGATCAGAAGATCGAGGGCTGGCCTTAAGAATCCCAATCGGCCGGTAGGCTCATTTCTTTTCCTGGGACCCACCGGTGTCGGAAAAACCGAGATGGCAAGGTCTTTGGCTCATTTTCTTTTTGGAAGTGAAAAGTCGCTTGTCCGTTTCGATATGTCAGAGTACATGGAGAAGCATTCAGTCTCCAAGTTGATTGGCTCGCCTCCAGGATACGTGGGTTACGAAGAAGGAGGGCAGTTGACAGAAAGAGTCAAGAGAGCTCCTTATTCTGTTATTCTTTTGGATGAAATCGAGAAGTCGCATCATGATGTTTTCAATATTCTTCTTCAGGTCTTTGAAGATGGCCAACTAACGGACGGACTCGGAAATACAGTAGATTTCAAGAACACTATCATCATTATGACTTCAAATATCGGAGCCCGTTTCCTGGAGAAAAAGCATCAGATGGGTTTCCACGGTTCCAGCGAAGAGGCCAACAGCTTGAAGATGGAAGAATTGGTCATGTCTGAAGTTAAGAAAGTGTTTAATCCAGAATTTCTCAATCGATTGGACGAAGCGATCGTATTCAACTCTCTCAATAACGAAGATCTGGAAAAAATCATTGATCTGTTGGTGAATCAGATCAACGACAGCATAATTTCGAAGAATGTAAAGATTTCCCTCACACCCGATGCCAAACGCTGGATACTTGAAAAAACCTGCCAAGACAGATCTTACGGTGCCCGCCCTTTGCGCCGGGCGCTGCAACGATATGTGGAGGATCCCTTATCCGAGGCACTTATTCAGGGTGATATCGAGCCCGGCTCGGAAATTGAAGTTTATGAAGTGGATAAGGGACTTTACTATCGGGATCTGAAAAAATCTATAATCGAAACCTCTCTCTTATACAAATAGTTTCCTGATAATTGCATCTATCTGCTTCATCACCTTTTGGAAAGCTTGTCCTTCCGGATGCAGGGAGACTATTTTGTGGAGGAAACCTAATGTTTAAGAGGGGCCTGATAACCCTTGCCTTTGTACTATTCCTTCCTTGTCCTGTCATTCATAACCGCTTCTCGTTTGCTCAGACTGAAGAACTCATAGAAAACATTGAAATTCGCGGGACACGCCGGGTACCTCAGGACACAGTGAAGTTTCATATTGTGTCTCAGAAAAACGGGAGGTTCGATCCAAACGTTGTGCGTCGTGACTTCAAAACCGTTTGGGCGACCACATTTTTTGACGATGTCAAAATCACAACTGAAGAGGGAAAGACTGGCAAGATTGTCATTTTTTGGGTGAAAGAAAAGCCTTTGATCCGGAACATCGAGTACAAAGGGCTGAAATCGGCTACTAATACAGAAGTGCTCGATAAGTTCAAAGAAAAGAAAGTGGGGTTGGGTATCGAAACCCCGTTTGATCCAAATAAAATCCAACGAGCCATTACCGTATTGAGCGATTTATTGGGAGAAAAGGGTCATCAATACGCCGAAATCCGCTATGAACTCACGGATGTTCCTCCCAACTCCAAGCTGATTACCTTTGTCATTACCGAGGGTCCCAAGGTTAAAGTCAAAAAGATTGATTTCCACGGCAACACGGTTTTTTCTGACAAGGAACTGCGCAAGTCCATGAAATACATTAAGCAAACAGGCCTGATTTCAACGTTTACGGGCAAGGCCACTTTCGACAAAAACAAACTCGAAGGTTCTCTCGAATTGGGTGTTCGTGCCAAGTATCATGAGAAGGGGTATATCAAACTCTTGATCCAAGAACCTAGAATCGAAGTCAAAGATGTTTCGGGAATGTCCTTTTTCCCAATTCCATTTAAGTCTTCCAAGGGGAAACGTGTTTTCATCGACGTCGACATAGAAGAGGGAAACCAATACCGCGTTGGAGAAGTCAATTTCCTCGGGAATACCTTGTTCACTACCCCACAACTTATACGCGTTTTTGGAATGCAAAAAGGGGAAGTATTTAATGGTGAATTGATCCGCAAAGGCTTCGAAAACTTGAAAAAAATCTATGGTTCGCAGGGCTACATCAACTTTACTCCTATCCCTCGCCAGGATATTGATGACGAAACCAAGCTAGTCAATGTGGTTTTTGATTTTGATGAAGGACACCGTTACTACTTGCGTCGTCTAGACTTCGTTGGAAACACGACCACGCGCGACAAGGTCATTCGACGAGAGGTCTTAGTGAACGAGGGAGAAGTTTTTAGCACCCAGCTTATGGACATCAGCCTTTTGCGCTTGAATCAATTGGGCTTCTTCGATGTACTCAAGCCAGAGGATGCGGAACAGAAACCTGATCCGAAATCTGAAAAGCTTCCGAATGGGAATGAACAATGGAATGTTGATGTGACTATCAAAGTCAAAGAGAAAGGTAAGAACTCAATCGGCTTCACTGGCGGTGTCAGCGGCTATGCGGGCAGTTTCTTGGGACTCAATTATTCAACCAACAACCTCATGGGCTACGGAGAAACTTTAGATTTTAGTGTGCAGGGGGGGACTCGCCAGTCAGCCTATATTTTCGGTTTCACTGAACCCTACTTTCGTGATCGACCGATCACTACGGGATTTACCGTGTTTCACCGCCGCTACAGCTTTCGTGAGGGAGACACTGCCTATGGAGGACTTGGCGCATACTATGGAGCTGTCGTCCCCTTGGGGAACGAATTGTTTGGTCAGGCCAGCACGGGTTTTAGTGTCTTTGCCAGCAAACCGATCAAGCATTTTACTCGGCTAGGACTCAGCTACACATTGGACCGATCTAATACCACGTTTTCTTCAGACCAGAACAAACTTTTGTTCAGTGCCTTCCAGTTCACGGACACGTTTACCGGCTTTGGAAGCTACACCGGGCTGCTTCGAAGCAAGATCATTCCCACTTTAAGCTATAACACCATTGATAATCCATTTACACCGAGCAACGGCAAAAGCATTACGGCTTTAATCCAATTTGTGGGAGGCCCCCTGGGAGGAGATGTTAAGTTTTATGAGCCTTACGTGGAAGCCAAATGGTTCAGACCGATGAACCATAGAAGAAACACCCTGGGGATGCGAGGCCTGTTCTCATTTGTTTCCGGATATGGTGGCCTATCGGCTCCCATCTTCGATCGGGCTTTTATCGGAGGGGAAGATTCCATTCGTGGGTTTGACATCCGAGCGATCAGCCCAGTGGCGCTGGTCAGCCAGAAAAGTCTTGTCACTGTGACGCGTAGAGATCCGTATGGAAACCCTGAAATCGATCCCGCCACAGGCTCAACGATCACCGAGCAAGTCCCGATCTATTCTTCGTTTATCTCGCCGGTAGGCGGCGATACGCAGGCGATCTTCAACATTGAGTATCGTATCCCGATCATTGGCCCTGTTACACTAGCGCCTTTTTTTGACATTGGAAGATCCTTTGTCTGGAATAAATCGCAGCTTGAAGTTGCGG